>CALJAQ010000028.1 GCA_938029515.1 uncultured Nitrososphaerales archaeon | reverse complement strand
CAGGTGATTCAGTGGTGTAGAGGATTGGGGGCTGAAGAACATCAAAGTTATGTATGCCTATCGAGACCTTGGCTCTTCTACGCCCTATTGACTGATGCAAGTCCTCCTGCATCGCTATAATCTGCCTTATCGTCTCATCGTCTAAATTGATACCTTCTATGAGCGCTGAAACTATGTATGGTCTGACCTTCTCCACACTTGAATCCACTTGAATCAGAAGGCCGCTTCTGTTGACGGCGTATCTTGGGCAGCCCTTCTCCAACTCTAAGAGGCCTCTTAGCGCTCTTACTATGCCGTAATCGGTTGAGAAGTCTGGTCTATTTGGGTTATACTCCACTTTTATACACTCTTCAGTATACTCTTCTATGTCTAACCCTAGGTATGGTAGGCGCTCTACACACTCTTCTATACTGCTTACGTTCAGCAGCCTTCTAAGCCTATCGTAATATATGGTCACTACAGGCAGAGTGGACTCCTCCTTAGCCAGCTCAACCTATTTGCGTAGAGCTCTCTCACATCATCCACACCGTATTTCATCATAACCAGCCTCTCTAAGCCCCCACCCCAGGCCAAAACAGGGCTCTTTACACCAAAAGGTAGAGTCACCTCAGGTCTGAAGACCCCCATGCCGCAGAGCTCGATCCATTTACCAGCTTTATCATAGTAGACTACAGATTGTATAGATGGTTCGGTGTAGGGGAAGAATGTCGGCCAAAACTTTACCTTCTCCAACCCAAGCCTCTTATAGAAGGTTGAAAGAAGCCCCATCAGATCTCTTAATGTGAGTTTAGGTCCTACCGCTATACCTTCTATCTGATGGAATTCAACTAGGTTCTTGAAGGTTACCTTCTCGTTTCGAAAGACCCTTCCCACTGTGAAGACCCTTGCCTCCTTTGGTTTATGCTCAGCAAGGTATCTCACGGTTATGGATGTTGTGTGGGTTCTGAGCACGAGCCTTTTAGCCTCGTCTTCCCTCCACTCGTATCCCCAGCCTCTAGAACCTGTTCTCCACCCATCTTTATGGGTCGCAGAAACCCTTTTGATAGATTCCTTATCAGCGTAGTTCTGAGCCTCTCCTCTTATGTAGAATGTGTCTTGCATCTCTCTGGCAGGATGATCTTGGGGTGTGAAGAGTGCGTCAAAGTTCCAGAAGCAGGGTTGTATGAGTGAGCCCTCTATCTCCTCGAACCCCATAGAGATGAAGATCTCCCTAACTTCATCTATGAATAGTTGAACAGGGTGCTTCCTCCCAGCGTAGAGCGGCGGTGCAGGTGCTTCTACATCTATTGGTCTAAGGCGCTTCTGCATCCATATTCCTGAGGTCAGCATTTCTGGGGTTAGGTCGTCTAACACGTCTTCTTCTACTACGCTCTTTAGAGCCGCTTTACCCTGCTCTGTAAGGCTTATCTGAACTCTCTTCAAAACTCTTCTAGATAGGTAGTTCGGCCTGTTTAGGAGCTCATTTACACCTTCTTGTAGCACCTTATCTGCAACCCACTCCTCTTCTCCTAGTTTTTGCTCTACACCGAGCTTTTCGAGCACAACCTCCTCAGGCAGCTTAGTAGGCTCGTTTAGGAGCTCAAGCGAGCCGCCAACTATCTTGACCCAGCCTCTTTTCCTAGCTCTACCTAACGCTGCGTTAAATTCTTGTTCACCCTTGAATCTGCTCTTTAATTTACTAAGCTCTTTTACACCCTCCTTTAAGAGCTGTATGAGCCTGCGCTCAGGCAGCCCTTCTTTAAGCGCTTCTAACCCTTTACACCCAATTGTAATTAGATTATTCTGCATTACATTAAGTCGTATGAAGCCTTTTCCCTGCAGCCACTCTACCGCCCTTCTAACCTGGTCTTCACTTAGTTTTGAGGCTTGGCCTAACCCTTCTAAGTCTACTTCACCTACTTGGCCTAGCGTTTTAAGAACCCTCTTCTCAAGTGAATGAAGCGGCCGCATCCTAGACCCTACTCAACATCGGTTTTAAGCTACCCGTTTTTAAGCGTTGAGAACAGGTGTGTTTTAGGGTGTAGAACAGATAGTTCTATCCGATACCATTTACTACCTACACCATCCTATACTCGGTGGGTGGATGATGTGAGCAGACAGACCTTAACGTGGTTAGGCATCATCTTAACTGGTGTAATAGTGGTGGCAGCCTTCGCAGCGTATGCGACGACTCAACTCTACACAACTCAGACAGAGAGCCTACTTAGATACCTCGACTCTAGAATCATTACACCAGCGGTTGCAGCTGAGGGGGGTGAGCGTGTAATATACGTTAACGGAGTGGGTGTAGTCTACACCACCCCAGACGAAGCTGTACTTCAGGTTACCGTAGAAGTTTCAAACACATCAGCGATAGCGGCGCAGGAAGAAGCTTCCAGACGAATGGCTTCAGTCGTTGATGCGATGAGAAGTCTTGGGCTGAGGGGTGAGCAGATGAAGACGATAGGGCTAACACTAACGCCGATTCGAGACGAAAAAAACGTTTTGAGAATCATAGGCTACACCGCTAGAAACACGCTCATGGTGACTTTGCAAGACCTCAGCAAAGTAGGTGAAGCGGTTGAAAAGGCTACATCCTCAGGCGCCAACATAATTGACTCACTAACCTTCCAAGTGTCAAACGGAAAAGCGAAGACTCTAAAGTCAGAAGCGCTCACAATAGCGGTTCAAGACGCAAGATCTCAGGCTGAAGTAGCTGCAGCCGCTGCTGGCGCAAAAATCATAGGTTTAAAGAGCCTAACGATAGGGGGCATAATCCTACCAACCCGAACACTCCTAGCAGAAGCGGTGGCGAAAGATACCTACATAATGCCTGGAGAATCGCAAATCACTGTTAGCGTGTCAGCGGTCTTTCTGATAGAGTAGGCTGCGAAGGCAACCCAAAATTTTTTGATAACTCTTATCTTCTAGCCACGCTAACCAGAGGCTATGGGTGAGCTGGTAGGCTACAGAGGCGAAGCCCTCTCTATACTCGAGAAAGCAGACCTCTCCATAGGTGACTTCGTGAAGGTGGAGACAGATGCTGCGTCTTTCGAAGGGTATCTGATGCCCAGATACGAGTTGGCAGATACGCTTCACATAGTCATTAAGCTCAGAAACGGGTATAACACCGGGATATCTGTTAAGAAGATTCGCAGCATAACTAAGATAGCGGAAGGAGAGAGGCCGAAATACACGCCAGCTACTCCCCCCAGATTCAGCAAAGATCTGCCTAAAGTGCTCATATTAAGCACAGGAGGCACAATAGCGAGCAGAATAGACTACAGAACAGGAGGAGTCCACCCAGCCTTAACCGCAGAAGACCTCTACACATCAGTTCCGGAGATAGCAGAAGTAGCGCAGGTCGATGCCGAAGTTCTGTTCAGCGTATTCAGCGAAAACCTAAGAGCAGAGCACTGGTGCAAAATAGCGGAACACGTCTCAACATCGCTAAAAAAAGGGTACACAGGTATAGTCATCACACATGGAACAGACACCATGGGCTACACCGCAGCAGCCCTCTCATTTGCCCTGAAGGGTCTGCCTATACCAGTCATCTTAGTTGGTGCGCAACGTTCTTCAGATAGACCCTCTTCTGACGCTGCCGCAAACCTTTTAGCTGCAGTCACTATAGCGTCTAAAGCAACCTTCTCAGGGGTTTATGTGGCTATGCACGCTGGGTTAAGCGACGATATAATAGCGGTTCACCGAGCAGCATCTGTCAGAAAGAACCATACGAGCAGAAGAGACGCATTCCAGTCGATAAATAGGAAGCCAGCAGCTTATGTTAAGAACGGGGTGATTCAGCAAGTCGATTTCAGCCTTCCACCTAGAGGTAGCGCTTCAGGTTTCCAGCCTTCTGCAAGGTTTGAGGAGAGGGTTGCGTTGCTTAAGTTTCATCCGAACTTTGATGCAACGTTGATAGATTATCTGGTGGATAAAGGCGTTAAAGGGTTAGTTTTAGAGGGGACTGGCCTAGGGCACGTGGGTCACTACTGCTACGACTCAATCAGAAGAGCAGTCAGCAGAGGTGTTTTGGTGGGGATGAGTTCCCAGTGCATATGGGGTAGGGTGAGGATGACCGTCTACGACACAGGAAGAGACCTCCTCAACATAGGTGTGCTACCCTTAGATACACTCTTCCCAGAGGTAGCTTTAGTTAAGATGATGTGGGTCTTAGGCAACACCAACACATTAGAGGAGGCGCGTGAACTCATGCTCAAAGACCTTGTAGGTGAAATGGCTCAACGCCTACTTCTGGAGGAGCAGAGAGGGTTTGGGTAGCTTCTATAAGGAGATAGGGCTGCTAGTAGGTTTAGAGATACACCAACAGCTAGCCACCGAAGCAAAACTCTTCTGCAGCTGCAAGCCGATGGATGAGGAGTCTCAGACAGTGAAGTTTGAAAGAAGACTCAGGCCGTCGCAAAGCGAACTAGGGCAGATCGACCCAGCGGCGCTCTTCGAGTTTAAAAAGAAGAAGCCATTCAAATACCATGCTGGAGCTGAGTCAGCCTGCCTTGTAGAGGCAGACGAAGAACCCCCGCACCAGATAAACGAAGAAGCCGTGGACACGGCGCTCATAGTAGCATTAGCCCTAAACTCAACACCTATGGATGAGCTGCACGTTATGAGGAAGATCGTAATAGACGGCTCAAACACCACAGGCTTCCAGAGAACCGCTATAGTGGCGCTAGGAGGAACGCTTAAAACACCAATAGGTAGCATACCAGTCCAGACCATCTGCTTAGAGGAAGACGCGGCTAGGCTTCTCAATGAATCCGAAGGTGTGCGAAACTACGGTTTAGATAGGCTCTGCATACCGCTAATCGAAGTTGCTTTAGCGCCCTTCACAGCCACACCAGAAGAGGTTCAGGAGGTGGCATATACAGTAGGCAGGCTTCTACGCTCTACAGGAAGAGTTATGAGGGGGTTAGGGTCGATTAGACAAGACATAAACATTTCGATCCAAGGTGGCTCGGTTGTAGAAGTTAAAGGCGTTCAAAATTTAGAGTTGGTTTCGAGGGTCGTGGACTTCGAAAGCAAGCGGCAACACTTTCTCGTGAAAATAGCCCAAACTCTTCAAAGCAGAGGTGTAAAAGCTGAAGATGCGGTAGGTGAGGTAAGGGTGTTAAATGAAGTCTTCAAGCAGACCCAAAGCAAGATCCTCAAAAGAGTCTTAGAATCAGGAGGAGAGGTAATAGGTGTAGCACTACGCGGCTTCAAAGATCTACTTAAACTAGAGGAGCACCCAGGCATAAGACTAGGAAAAGAATTCGCAGATCTGGTCAGATTCTACGGTGTAGGAGGGCTCTTCCACTCAGACGAGCTCCCAGCCTACGGCATATCAAAAGAAGAAGTGGAGAAGGTGAGATCAGAACTCAACTTAAGAGATGGAGACGCTTTCATCATAATAGCTGGGGATAGAGGTATACTAGAAGATGCTGTAGAAGCAGTCGCAGAAAGGGCAAGAGCTGCTGTAAAAGGAGTGCCGCCGGAAACACGTGGACCAACACCTGAAGGGGCAACACGATTCATAAGGCCGAGGCCAGGTCCGGCAAGAATGTATCCTGAAACAGATATACCACCCCTACCAATCTCAGAAGAGAGGGTTGAAATGCTTCGCGCACTAATACCTAAGCCTTGGTGTGAAAAAGTTAAAGAATATGCGTCAAAATATGGTTTAAGCGCGAAGCTCGCAGCTCAGATCTGCGATTCAGAATACCTACCGCTCTTCGAGCAGATACTTGAAGAAACCAGGATTCAACCGAGCTATGTAGCCGCAACCTTAACCGAAACGTTAGTCAGCCTCTCAAGATTAGGGTTTAAGACAGAAAACTTAAGTGATAAGACCATAAAAGAAGTCTTTACGTTAGTTGAGAGGAAGGAGGCGTCAAAAGAAGGTGTGCCAGCGATCTTAGAGAAGATTCTAAAGGGTGAAGCTAAGAGCCCGAAGGAAGCGGCTGAGCAGCTCGGCTTAACACCTCTCTCAGAAGAAGAGGTTAAAAGGAAGGTAAAGGAGTTGGTAGAAAAGAACAAGCAGCTAATAAGATCTAGAGGTCAAGGAGCCTTCAGCGCATTAATGGGCGAGTTGATGCGTGAGTTACGGGGAAGAGTGGATGGTAAGAAGCTAAGCACACTCCTACAAGAAGAAGTTAAGCAAATAGTTGAAGAAAGTAGGGGTGAAGCTCAGCTTCACCTATAGTATGGCACAGCCACCTTCTCTACCGGCTTGCCCTCTTTTGAAGCTTTGACCTTCTTTATCGCTTCTTCGAAGTGTTTGAATGACACTACAGCCTCTTCTGCGTGCTTCTGAACATCTTCAGGCGTCTTATACTTGCTCACAAACTCTTGAAGCACTAGTGAGAGTGCTGTGTTGACTAACGCTGCAAGGTCAGCTCCGCTAAAGCCTTCGGTTAAATCTGCCAGCTTATTCAAGTCCACATCGTCTTTAAGAGGTTTTCCCTTCGTATGTATCTGCAGTATCTGAAGCCTCGCAGCCCTATCTGGAAGAGGCACATAAAGCAGCTTATCGAAGCGCCTAGCCCTAAGTAGAGCAGGATCCACCATATCTATCCTGTTGGTTGCTGCGAGCACCACAACGCCAGAAAGAGGCTGAATACCATCCAACTCAGTCAGAAGCTGGCTTACAACACGCTCCGTAACCATGCTATCACCACCAAAGCCTCGAATAGGCGCTATAGCATCTATCTCGTCGAAGAATATGATGCAGGGAGCGGCCTGCCTCGCCCTTCTGAAGACCTCTCTAACACCCCTCTCAGACTCGCCAACCCACTTAGAGAGCAGCTCAGGCCCCCTAACGCTTATGAAGTTGGATTCACTCTCAGTTGCCACAGCCTTAGCCAGCAAGGTCTTACCTGTACCAGAAGGCCCGTATAGCAGTATGCCCTTAGGCATATCGTAACCCAGCTTCTTATACAGCTCAGGGTACTTGAGCGGCCACTCCACAGCCTCCATCAGCTCCCTCTTTACTGACTCAAGCCCGCCGATCTCCTCCCACTTCACGTCTGGGGTCTCAAGGTAGACTTCCCTCATGGCTGATGGTGTGACATCCTTTAAGGCGTTTTCGAAGTCCTCCATCGTTACGATGAGGTTGTTAAGGAAATCAGGGGGAACCTTCTCTTCATCAAGCTTCAAGGATGGTAGAAGCCTTCTAAGAGTCTTCATAGCTGCTTCTTTGCAGAGATACTCCAAGTCTGCGCCAACAAATCCGTGTGTGACAGATGCTAGCTTCTCAAGATCAACATCTGCTGCGAGAGGCATGTGTCGAGTGTGTATCTGAAGGATTTCAAGCCTACCTTTCTTATCTGGCACCTTGATCTCTATTTCGCGGTCGAATCTACCTGGTCTGCGTAGAGCTGGATCTATGGCGTTAGGTCGGTTTGTGGCTGCGATTACTATGACCTTGCCCCTTGCCTCCAGCCCATCCATTAAAGATAGGAGCTGGCTTACAACACGCCTCTCAACCTCCCCGGTAACTTCTTCACGCTTAGGTGCGATCGAATCTATTTCATCTATGAAGATTATGCTAGGAGCCTTCTCTTTAGCCTCTTTGAATATCTCCCTTAACCTAGCCTCTGACTCACCGTAGAACTTGCTCATGATCTCAGGCCCGCTTATACTTATGAAGTGTGCATTACTCTCGTTAGCAACCGCCTTAGCCAGAAGCGTCTTGCCTGTGCCAGGAGGGCCGTAGAGTAGCACACCTTTAGGCGCTTCAACGCCTAGCTTCTCAAATATCTCTGGGTGTCTGAGGGGGAGCTCTATCATCTCCCTAACCTTCTGAATTTCATCCTTTAAGCCGCCTATGTCCTCGTAGGATACCTGTGGAACTCCACGTATAGCTTCACCCTTCTCAGAGATCACGAAGGTGGTTCTTTGAGTAATTAGTACAGCTTCTGCCGCTGGGTTTGTGCTGACGACTTGGAAGGTAAGTCTGCCTCCGAAGTATGGTATCATCACGTTATCTCCTTTGGTTACTGGTACGCTCTCTAAAGCATCTGCCAAGTATCGTTCATCTATAGGCGGTATAGCCTCTAGAGGCGCGACTACAACCTTGTCCGCCGGCACCGCTTTTATCTTTCTCACCGTGACGGTGTCGCCTATCGCAACCCCTGCGTTATTCCGGATCAACCCGTCTATTCTTATGATCCCTCTACCTTCGTCTGAGGGGTATAGGGGGAGGCACTTCGCTACTGTTCTACGCCTACCTTTGATTTCAACTATATCGCCTGTTGAGGCGTCTGTAGCGTCCATCGCATCATAATCTATTCTCGCTACACCTCTGCCTACATCTCTGGTGTAGGCTTCAAGGACTTTCAGAGTAACTGATTGGCTCATCTACGCCACACTCAACTACTCTATATTAATCTTGTAGAACCCTTTATTAGTCTTCTCTTTAAGCGGGAAGAGAACTTCTAGCACACCGTTCTGAAAGTTCGCCTTAGCCTTAGTCGGGTCAACCCTAGCCCTCAAAGGTATCTCAGCCTTATACTTACGCTCCCCGTGCTCAGCAGATAGACTGACTGATTCCTCTAAGGCTTGGATCTGTATATCGCTCTTTTCAACACCTGGCAGCTCGACAACCAACCTTAGCTCACCACGCTGCTCATCTAAGATCTGGTCACTCACAGGCTCTCTATAGCCGCGTAGACCTGATTTGAGGTTGCCGAAGGTTCTGAAGGTCGGCGCGCCTTCTGGGTTTAGGCTCAGGGAGAATCCGTAGATGATGGGTTTGTTGAACCAGCTCCCTTCGAACTTCAGGAAGTTCTTGATAGAGTCTTCGATCTCACGCTCCATCTCAGCCATCATCTTGTCGATTTCATCTAATATGTCTCTAAACCTTCTTCTTTCGTCGAACATTTTAACCACCGGTTAATAACTATTGGTTAACAAAAATATAAACATTCCTCATTTTCTTTTTAAAAAGAAAGCTGATTTTAACCTAAGAAAACGGTAAACATTCTCTAAATCATTTAATTACTATAATGAAGGGGCTTACTTAAGCAATAAGTTTACACATACATACAGTTATAAATCGACTATTCTTTATAAGCTTCAACGCTCAACATATCTGCTGAGCTATGGTTGACTGATATAATTAAGGTAGCTTGTTCACCTACCAGGCTTAAGATACTGAACGCGCTTGCTACCCGACCACATACTCTGCAAGAGTTGGCTTCGCTCTTAGCAGTTACCCCGCAGGCGGTTATGAAGCATCTTAAGATCTTGGAGAAGTATGGGTTGGTAAAGAATGTTGAATTAGAAGAATTTGGGAAGCAGTTGATCTGTTTGACGAAGTATGTTGACACCGCCCTATATTCAGATCGTAGCTTAGACTCCTTTTCTATTTATGTAGCTAAGGCTTTACCAAAAGACGAAATCAGCTACGAAATCGAGGCAAAAAAGTTTGCTGAAGCGTTGCAACAAATAGACGATGAGATGTATGTGCTTAAGAGGCGCCTTAGAGAGTCGAGAAATAAGGAGCTTCGTCTACACAAGAGGCTGATCGAGCTAGAGAACTTGAAGCAGGCTCTTTTGAACAAACACGGCTTAACCGCTACAGACGTCTTGATTATGCAGATCTTAGAGAGCAAAGCCCCTCAAAAGACTATTGAGGATGTGGCTAAAGCTCTCAGCAGCTCTAAAGAACACCTCGTAGAACTCATAAAAAAATTTAAAGAACGATTCTTTGAAGAAAGCTCTAATCACGATAAATTTACATAGATCAGAAGTCTAAATAATTCATACTGAATTAGTCAAAAGGGTGCCTTCTACAATGGTTCACAGGGTTGCTGTAGTGGATCTCGACAACTGCCACTCTAGGAAATGTGGGCTTGAATGTATAAAGTTCTGCCCAGTAAACAAGGGTGGAAGCGAATGTATCGTTTTAAATGAAGAAGGTAAGGCTGTCATAAGCGAGGAGCTCTGCACAGGTTGCGGAATCTGCGTCAAAAAATGCCCCTTTGAAGCTATAACGATAGTTAACCTTGCTGAGCAGCTGAAGGAGGAGAAGATACATCAATTCGGTGTAAACGGCTATAGACTATTCAGACTCCCAACGCCGAGAAAAGGAGCGGTGGTTGGGTTAGTGGGTAAGAACGGTGTAGGCAAAAGCACAGCTGTTAAGATTCTTTCCGGTGCGCTGAAGCCTAACCTAGGGTATTACGATTCACCACCAGATTGGGGTAAGATCATCGAAGCGTTTAAAGGCACCGAGTTAAAGGATTACTTCGAAAAGGTCGCTTCGAAGAGTATTAAAGTCTCTGTTAAACCTCAGGCTGTATACCTTCTCTCTAAGCTCTGGAAGGGGACTGGTAGAGAGCTCCTTAAGGCCTATGATGAGAAGGGAGCTGCTGATAAGCTTGTGGATGAACTTAACCTAAAAGAGGCTTTAGATAAGCCTGTCTTAGAGATGAGTGGAGGAGAGTGTCAAAGGCTCGCTGTTGCTGTTTCAGCGTCTAAGGATGCAGAAGTCTACTTCTTTGACGAGCCCTCTTCATACAACGACGTTTACCAAAGGATGGCTGTAGCAAAGGTGATAAGAAGCCTTGCTTCAGAGGGTAAAGCAGTTATAGTTGCTGAACACGATCTAACCCTACTTGACTACCTAAGCGACTACATACATATACTCTACGGTGAACCAGGAGTCTACGGTATAGTTTCAAGGGTGCAGTCTTCAAGAACAGGCATAAACATACTACTAGACGGCTACATACCTGAGGAAAACATCAGATTCAGAGACAAACCGATCAAATTTGATACAACAGCCCCCATTGACGAAGCTGGTGCACAATATCCTATAGCCAGCTACACACAGATGGTGAAAAGGTATCCTACTTTCACACTTAGAGTCGATGAAGGTGAAGTTAGAAAGGGTGAGGTTATAGGGATACTTGGCGCCAACGCCTTAGGTAAATCCACCTTCCTCAAGCTAGTTGCCGGTGTGGAGCGACCAGACGAGGGCAGCCTAACCATAACCGCCAAGATCTCCTATAAACCTCAATATCTGAACTCTGATGTAGAAGGCGACGTAAGAACACTGTTAAACAAAGCTTCAAACGGCAAGTTAGACTCTGGATTATATCAGAGCCACATAATACAGCCTCTGGGCATAACAAAGCTACTGGATAAGGAAGTTAGATCTCTGAGCGGCGGTGAACTACAGAAGGTAGCAATAGCAGCCTGCCTCTTGCAAGACGCTGACATATATGCTCTCGACGAGCCGTCAGCCTTCATCGACGTCGAAGACCGCTTCACACTAGCCAAGGCGATAAATAGATTCGTTAAAGCTGAAGGGAGATCAGCGCTCATAGTAGACCACGATATTCAGCTCATAGATATCGTCTCAGACCGCCTCCTCATATTTACTGGAATGCCTGCTGTAGAGGGTAAGGTTTCACCAGCCCTCTCTAAAGAAGAAGGTATGAACCTCTTTTTAAAGAGCCTCGGCATAACCTACCGTAGGGATGTTGAATCCGGGAGGCCTAGGGTGAATAAGCCTGGAAGTAAGCTCGATAGGTTCCAAAAGTCTACAGGCTCATACTACTATTTGACTCGAGGTGCTGCTGAATAATTTGAGTAGGCTACTAAAAGAGGTGCTGAAAGATAAGCTCACCCCAAGCGAGCTCAACAAACTTTACGCAGGCTTTGACATCATAGGCGATATAGCGGTTCTGAAGATACCTGAACCCCTTATAGTTAAGAAGCATATAATAGCAGAAGCCTTACTGAAAGCGGTGAAAAGCGTGCATACGGTTCTGCTGCAGACCACACCAGTAGAAGGAGAATATAGGCTCAGAGGGCTTGAGGTCTTGGCTGGTGAACCAAAGTTCGAAACCGTACATAAGGAGCACGGCTGCCTCTACAAACTGGATTTACGCACCACGTACTTCACCCCAAGGCTGTCTGCTGAAAGGTTAAGAGTAGCCAACCAAGTTAGAGAAGGTGAAGTCATCATCAACATGTTCGCCGGTGTAGGACCATATTCAATACTGATAGCGAAGAAGGTTAGAGATGTTAAAGTCTACTCAATAGATAACAACCCAGAAGCCTACCGATACATGCAAGAAAACATCAAGCTGAATAAGGTTGAGATAAAGGTAATACCTATACTGGGCGACGCCGCTAAAGTCATACGTAACACTCTACAGCAGACCGCTAATAGGGTGATTATGCCTCTTCCAGAGAAGGCTTTGCATTACCTTCCAGACGCATATTCAGCACTAAAAGAGGGTAGAGGCATTATACACTATTATGAACACGTCTTCTATGGGGTCGGAGAAGACCCTTTAGAGAAGGCGGTAGAGAATATTAAAACCAAAGCCGACTTTAGATTCAGAGTAAATTACGCCGGCGTCGTAAGAGATGTAGGACCCAGGTTGGCTCAAGTCGTCTTAGATCTTACGGTGAGTTAGAGCTCTTAGACTCCTCTTCAGCCCCTTCTGAAGGCTTATCTACACTCGGAGCCTCTGCTTCTATCGGTGGTGGAGGCGGGGTTGTAGCCATTGTCCAGCCTATCCATGCGACGATGCCTAAGAGCGCTGCGACCGCTACGAAAGCTGTTATAGCCAGCACGGTCATCGTATATAGTGTGCCGGTCCAAGGGTTCCAGAGCAAGAGCCCGTAAATGATTATGCCGATAATTCCAGCTGCAACAAGTAACACACCAACTGCCCTATCTTTATCCAAACGCATCAATAGATGCTTAAAGGGTTCGATATATATCGTTTTCCCCGTGAGTTTATGCTAGATCGTCTTTTTATACGGCTGCTTCCCATAGATTTCCTTAACCCTATCTATTGTGTCTATCTCCTCGACGCCTTTATCCCATCTGATTCTTTTGATCCTGGGGAATCTGAGGGCGTATCCGCTGTTGTGTCTGCTGCTTCGCTGTATGTTGTTGAATGCCACTTCTAAGACGATCCTAGGTTCCACGGTCTTAAGATGCCCAAGATCTCTGACCGTTATACTTTTGAGCCTCTCTGTCATCTCAGCTATCTCTTTATCGGTCAAGCCGCTGTAAGCCTTCCCTATAACCTTAAGCCCATCTTTAGATTTTACT
>CALJAQ010000027.1 GCA_938029515.1 uncultured Nitrososphaerales archaeon | reverse complement strand
CCACTTCAGCTGGAGTGATGCCGCTGAGATGGCGAAGCGCTGTTATGATGAGGCGCGGAAGATGGCTGAGTATAGGGCTCTGGCGTGCTTTCAATAAACATTTGATTCATAGTTTTAGAGTTGCACAAGCTTTCTAGGAATATATTTGAGTGTTAGATAAATTAGCAGATGGTCTCTAACTTGCCGTGTAATAATAAAATTCCTGCGCACATGTTCTACACCTGCCCCACCCATCTCTTCAGCCTTCTTAGGGTTCTTAAGAAGGAAGCGTACTCTAGCTGCCGCCTCCTCCACGCTATTGACTAAAAAGCCGTTTACACCATCAATTATCTGAAGCGGTATCCCTCCTGTGTTGCCTCCGACCACCGGCGTCCCCTTCCAGAGGGCTTCACTAACTGTGAGTGCAAACCCCTCTTTCAACGACTTCTGAAGCACTACGCTTGACCCCCTCTGCATAGCGTTGATGTAAACATCAGCTTGAGGTGGAAGGATAAGTATGTGTACATCTTTATCATCTCCAGCTTGCTGTAGCACAGATCTATAAACCTCCTCCCCCTCTGGGTCGTCTGCGGCAAGACCGCCTGCAAGTAGAAGTTGACAATCAACCCGCTCGTTTGCTAAATGTGTTATATCAAAGAGGTCTCCTCCTCTAAGAAATCTTCCAAAGTCAACAACGCCCTCAGGGTGTTTTAGGTGTTGATACACTTTAACAACGCCTTCGGGATCCTTAAGCTTATCAAACCTTCCTATCTGAGATATAATCGGCTTCTTCACATTTAGCCCATGCCTTCTAAGGATTTCTCTAACCTCCTCTATCTTCATCTCCCGATTCTTTGGGCTTAGAGGGTCGATTGAAGGCGGCACAATAAACTGCCTTATCATGAGATCCTTCTTCGCAAATTTATCAACATGAAAGACAGCCGCATCGTATTGTTTGATAAATTCTTCCAAGAATCCCCAGACCTGCGGGTTAGGTGTAGAGACATCAATGTGGCAGCGCCAGACCCATTTGCCTTTACGCTTTGGGAAATATTTGATTAACGCTGCTGGCTGCGGGTCGTGGATTACTACAAAGTCTGCTTCGTTAAGAACATTCATCTCCTCTGCATTCTGTTTGTTGACCTCTAAGTAGTACTCAAGCATCTCTCGCTTAATATGCGCAGAAGCACCGTGGAGAGCGTTGTGAAAATCCTTTGTAACTTTAAAAAATTTCTCATCCCCTTTAATGACCAACCATTCAGCATCTACACCACTATCTTTAAGGAGAGGGGTGAGCTTCTCAAGGATCTCGGCGACACCTCCTCCCACTCTTGTTGAATTTACGTGAACTACCTTGGCGCCGGCTAACCGCTCCCCCAGCTCTCTTATCTCGTTAACAGCCTCCTCCCCAGCGACGCTAATGTAGTCGTCTAAACGTGGCATCAGCTTTCCTCCTGACTCTCTAAAATAATTAGCTTCTCCCAGAGCATCTAAAACCGCTTCTGAATAATCTTTCTAACCTCAGAGGAAACCCTCTCAGCATCCTCAGGCTTTAGATTAACTTCATAAGTCCTCTGACCGCCATGGCATCTAGCTACAATCACCAGTTTGAAGAGGTGCTCACCTCCAGGTGTAGCTGGCACAGCCTCCAATTTGACTTCTACTATATCTTTAACCCAGATTATTGGGAAATCTACCCATTGTAAGAGGGTATCCAGCACCCCTCTTAGTAGGGGGTGTTTGCTGGTTAGGTGCCTTAACTCTTGGATCGCTGCTTCACTAACATTTAAACTCAGGTATTCCGGTGTCAGCTTAAGCGTTATATAAAAAGATTCAATATTCATCATGGTTAGCGCCTCTTAGGGAAGGACTAGCTTATAAACCTGTAAAGTAGCCAGCTAGGCTGCAAGCCTATGGTAGAGGGTTCTGAAGCAGGGCGAGCGCATAAATCTTTCTTTATAAGCCTACGTAGATTGCTTACAACATCTATCATTCTAACGACCGTTTTAATCGCTGGATACGCTTTGACGCCCTTTATAGTACTTTTAGCTGAAGTTAGCATACCTTTCTTTGGGCTTCAGATAAGCACTATTCTATTTCTGATAGTCGCCGCAATCTTCGTCTATTCTTTAATAGGTTTCTTGAGAGCGCTCCTTAACTTTCTTCGCTTCAAACCGAGTTTGATCCTTCGCTTTCTAAACCTAGAGCCTACGAGCCTCAGCGTACTCAATCGCTTCCTTTTAAATATAATTGGATTAGTAGCAATCTTAGTAGCCTATTGGCTTCTCTCACCTGCGCTATACTTGATTCCCATGTTAGGCCCACAGGTTGCTGCAAGCATACAGCTAGTTATAGCAGCGGTAGTAGTTATCTTCTTCTGGAGCTTTGGTAGCATGGTGTATCGAGGTTTAGATCATGTTTTAAGCAAGAGAATCGAGGAGCGAGGTGTAGGTGGAGTCTTTCTCAAGGTCAAGGTGCTTAAAGCCATCATCTACCTATTGATGACTGCTGTGGTGTTGATCATAGCCTACGCGTTGTTTCCAACGATATCTTTAGGTGCAGACATCCTCATTCTTAACACAAACCTTAATTTGGGCATTTTATACTGGGTCATTGCTTTAGCCGCTATAGTCCCCTCTGTCTTCTCTTTGGTTAAGAACCTTCTTGACCTCTTTAGGGTCGATCAAGAAGCTCTTCTGAAGTTTATCCCAATGTTAGATATGCGGCGCCTATCCTATCTAAAGAGAGCTACTCTAAACTTCTTTATTGTGATAGCAATTGTCGTTGCTTTCTTCGCGCTATCCCCCTATCTATCTATGTTGCCTAATATAGGCAGCTATTTAGGTGCAGCTGGTCAAGTAGTTGTTGGCGCAATCGTGATTCTCTTCTTCTGGGATATTGGGAGGATGATATATGTGGAGTTAGAATCTGCGCTTAGAAAACTTGAAGCCCCTGAATAGCAGAAAACTTTTCCAGCGTTTAAAATTAAAACATCTAGACACTGTCAACCTGTTTTCCATTCTTATGTGCGGGAAATGTTTCTGTTAACGAACTCGTTTCAATATTCTGGGGTAGAGTGTTATGTAGGTTGTGTACGAATGTGGGGTGTTATCGCTAATCTTTCACATCTTTTGGTGACGCTCCTGAATGT
>CALJAQ010000026.1 GCA_938029515.1 uncultured Nitrososphaerales archaeon | reverse complement strand
GAGAAAATGCCCTACGATAGAGCGAACACAACTATGGCGGAATTCCAGATGTGTGAAGAATGCAGGAGAGAGTACAAAGATCCGCTGAACAGGCGCTTCCACGCCCAAACCATAGCCTGCAGCGTCTGCGGACCTAAGGTTTTTCTCACCGATAGAAGAGGTGAGGCTGTTGACTGCAGCGATCCGATAGAGGAGGCTGCTAAGCTGATAGACGAAGGATTGATAGTCGCCGTCAAAGGGAATGGAGGCTTCCACCTCGCGGCAGCAACCACAATCACACAGCCAATCTTAAGGCTGAGGAGGAGTAAGCATAGGGCGCAGAAGCCCTTCGCTATAATGGCTAAGAGCGTAGATGTGGTAAAGACATTCTCAGAGGTGTCGAAGAAAGAGGAGGAGCTGCTTACTTCACACATAAAACCCATCGTGCTGCTGAAGAAAAGTAGCGAATACTACTTATCTGAAGAGATCGCGCCTGGCTTACACAACATCGGCACCATGCTACCCTACACAGCCCTACACTCACTCCTCCTCAACTCAACAAAGGAGCCTGCCCTCATAATGACGAGCGCGAACCCCTCAGGTGAACCCATAATCGTAGACAACGATGAGGCTGTTAGGAGGCTGAGCGGCGAAGTAGACTACTTCCTACTACACAACAGAAGGATCGCACATAGATGTGACGACTCAGTAGTTAAAGTCTTAGATGGAGAAGCTTCTCTAATCAGAAGATCCAGAGGCTACGCACCAGAACCAGTAGAACTAAGGTTCCAACCAAAAGAATCTATCCTCGGCTTAGGTGGAGAACTCAACGTAGCTTCATGCGTAAACGTCGCACATAGAGCGTATTTAACCCAACACATAGGGGACATAGAGCACCACAACACATACCTATTTCTAAAAGAGGCTGTCAACCATCTAACAAGGCTCGTAAGGGCGAGGGTAAGTAAAGTTGCCTGCGACCTACACCCATCCTACTTAACCACAAAGCTGGCCGAAGAGTTCGCTGAGGAGCATAATCTTCAGCTCATAAAGGTGCAGCATCACCACGCACACATAGCCTCAGTTATGGCTGAACACGGCTTAGAGGAAGCGGTTGGAATCTCTGTAGATGGAGCAGGCTACGGAGTAGACGGAACTATCTGGGGGGGTGAAGTGCTCTACTGCACATACAACCAATACAGGCGCCTAGCCCACCTCCAACTACACCAACTCCCAGGAGGAGACCTCGCCACAAAGCACCCTATTAGAGTAGCAGCAGCCATACTCTCACATTCAAACCGCCACGAAGAGTGGCTGAGATCAGTAGCAGATAGACTGCCATACGGTGAAAGAGAGGTTGAAGTTGTGTTGAAGGTCATCGAGCAGAAGCGTGCACCTCTAACCTCAAGCTGCGGTAGGGTGCTAGACGCAGTCTCAGCAATACTAGGATTATGCTACGAGCGTACATATGAAGGTGAACCTGCAATGAAGCTCGAAGCAGCGGCCCAAAACGGTGAAGACGTATTAAAGCTAGAGCCTGTGATAAGAGGCAGCGTCTTAGAGACTTCTATAATGGTGGAGCAGATACTAGATGGTCTAAGAAAATATAGGGTCAAAGACCTAGCATACTCAGCAGAAGAGTATGTAGCTAAAGGTCTAGCAGAGTTAGCCATAAATGCAGCGAAGGAGCTCGAGGTGAAGAGCGTAGCGCTTTCAGGAGGCGTAGCATACAATCAGCATGTGACGAGCATAATCAGAAAGCTAGTTAAAGGTGTGCGGCGCATACTTTATACGAATATGCTCGTACCATGTGGAGACGGAGGTATATCACTGGGGCAGGTGGCGGTAGCATGCTACGCCGATGAAAGGTAGGTGAGTGAGTTGTGCTTGGCTGTTCCAGCTAAGGTGTTGAGTAAAGACGGTGCACACGCTAAAGTAGACTTCGGCGGCGGTGTTGTGAGGGAAGTCAACGTTTCACTCGTGGATGTTGAGGTAGGGCAGTATGTGGTCGTGCACGCAGGCTTCGCCATCCAGGTTATGGACGAAGATGAGGCGAAAGAGACGCTCGAATTATGGCAGCAGATATTCAACTTAGAGCCTGAGGGAGGGGGAGAGTGAGCTTCAAACTATCAGACTACAACACAGCCAAACTGATCATAAAGAAGCTCAAGGAGCTTAACCTAAACCTAAAGATTATGCACGTCTGCGGCACACATCAAGACACCATAGTCAAAAACGGCTTAGACACCCTCCTCCAAGAATGCAACATCGAAATGAGGCAGGGGCCTGGTTGCCCAGTCTGCGTAACCCCACAGAAGGAGTTTGAGGAGGCTAAGACATTAGCGAAAGAAGGCTGCGCAGTGGCGGTGTATGGTGACGTAATAAGGGTTCCAGTTGAAGGAGGCTCACTCGCAGACCTTAAAGCAGAGGGGTACGACATACGCATAGTCTACGGTGCAGAAGACGCGGTGAAGCTCGCTAAAAGCATACGTAAACCACTGGTCTTTATGGCGATAGGCTTCGAAACCACAGCGCCAACCACAGCCTCTGTGCTGCTCAACGACCCGCCTGAAAAATTCTACGTGCTATCTTGCCACCGCTCTGTTCCACCAGCGTTAGACGCCCTACTCGGTATGGGTGAGTTGAAGATCGATGGGTTGATAGAGCCTGGGCACGTGAGCACAATTATAGGCCTAAAACCCTATGAACCGCTTTCAGTGAAGTATCACATACCACAGGTAGTCTCAGGGTTCGAGCCGCTTGACATGCTCGTTGCTGTGCTGATGATAGCGCTTCAGGTAAAGAGGGGTGAAGCGAGGGTTGAGAACGAGTATACGCGTGTAGTGAAGTATGAAGGGAACACTAAAGCTCTAAAGGTCTTGAGCGACGTCTTTGAGCCCTCAGACTCTGTGTGGAGGGGGTTAGGTCTGATAAAGGATTCAGGTATGAAGATCAAGAGGAGGTTTGAGGAGCACGATGCTAGAAGAGTGTTTGAAGACGAGCTCAAGCAGCTCGATTCAGTTGAGTTCAAGGAGCCCCTTGGCTGTAGATGTAGCGAGGTCATACGCGGCCTACTATACCCACAGGAATGCACCCTATTCGGCAAGGCTTGCACACCGACTAGGCCAGTAGGCCCCTGTATGGTTTCGGTTGAAGGTGCGTGTAGCATCGAATACAAATACGGTAGGTTAAATGTTAAAGCAGCTTCTAACAAATCCTAGGGACTGGGTCCCCTATAGGAGGCGGTATTATCCTTTTGCCCCCTACTCTCGTCTTTAAGACAACCTCTTTGAAGCCGCTTCTCGCCTCACCTATTATCTCCGCCTCCCTCCCTTCAGGCAACTCGCGGAGCGCCGCTAAGACCTCCTCAACCCTCTCTTTAACCACGCCCACAATCATCTTACCCTCGTTCCCGACGTCATAAGGATCTATCCCAAGCATCTCACACGCAGCCCTAACATTATCGTGTACAGGAATCTTCTCCTCTTCAACGAGAATCCCTATAGCAGACTTTTCACTCCACTCATTCAAAGCGTTTGATAACCCCCCTCTCGTAGGATCCTTTAACGCAACAACACCCCCTGCTTCGAGAACCTTCTCCACCGCTCTGTTCAGCGGCTTAACATCTGAGCAGACATTCCCCTCGAAGCCGTAGCCTTCTCTACTTGAGAGAACAGCTATACCATGATCCCCGACTGCGCCAGACAATATGATCTTATCACCATCCCTAAGATTTGAGTCTAGGAGCCATCTGGATTCGAAGGGTCTGTATTTCTTCACGATCTCAATGTTTCTATCCAAGAATCTGCTTCGTCGACCGATGCCTGATGTGTTTATGACGAACTTATCCAACGCGCCTTTTTCAACAACCTTTGTATCCCCGGCTACAATGAAGACGCCGGCTTCCCTGCAGGTCTCAGCCATGCTTTCAACGATCTTACCCAAGTAATCTAACGGGAAGCCCTCCTCTAAGATGAAGCCTGCGGTTAAGGCTATAGGTTCACCGCCAACCATACATATGTCGTTGACGGTTCCGGAGACGGCGAGCCTACCTATGTCTCCGCCTGGAAAGAAGAGCGGCTTGACTGTGTGGGAGTCTGTCTTCAAGACTATGTCATCGACTACAGCGGCGTCGTCAAGGGCTTCAAGGGGCACTTCAACCCCGCTTCCACCCAGCCTACTCACTATGAGCTTTTTGATGAGGCTCTGCATAACCGATCCTCCAGCCCCATGCGCCAACGTCACAAGCTTACTTGACATCCCCATCCCTCTTATCAAATATGGTCATCGCATAGAACTTAACTGTTTAGCCTAACATCGCTTAACAGAGAATTTCTGTAAAAGGTAGCTATCAGCAGCTTGAGGTTGAACACCACCCCTTATGGAACTACCATCTTTATAGCGTCGATTCTGCATTCAAGGCCTTCTTTGACCTTCACAACGCCCCCACATCTGGGGCAGGATAAGGATACCGCCCACAGCCCCGCTTCTCCATCACTTACTTCGCCTATCGGACCTAGGTAACCGCAGCTACTACACTCCACTTTAGGCTCCTGCTCTCTTATCACAATCTTTGAACCTTTTAATATAGTGCCCTTCTTTAAGACGTTGTAGCAGAAGGTTAACTGCTCTTTGCTGAGATGTGTGAGTTTACCTACGACTAGATGTACACTTTTAACCCTCTTAGCCCCTCTTCTCTCAGCCTCCCTTACAGCAACCCTCACTATCTCGCTGGCTACAGAGAGTTCGTGCAAAGCCCCTCCCTTCAGAGCCCTAACGCTTTAATTACCTCCTCCACCCCTTCACCGGTTTTGCAGCTCGCCTTCACAACTTTAAGGCTGGGCTTTATTACGTTGATGTCCTTTTCGATTTTAGATGTGTTTACATTCATGATGGGTGCTATATCGATCTTGTTTATGACTGCGAGGTCTGCTTCGGCGAATATGTAGGGGTGTTTGACGACCATATGCTCACCCTCACTCACGCTTATAACTACTATCCGCTTTTCACACCCTAAGGGGAAGTCTGCTGGGCATATGAGGTTGCCGACGTTTTCGATGAAGAGGACATCTACGCTGCTAAGATCAAGCCTTGCCAGAGCCTTCTTAACTAAGTTTGCGTCGAGGTGGCACTCTTTGCCGGTGTTTATCTGAAGAACCTTTGCGCCGCGCCTACCTATACGCTCAGCGTCAATCGTTGTAGCAGCATCCCCTCCAATAGCAGCTACCCTATACCTCCCTTTAAGAGCCTCAACAAGCCTTTCTATAAGCGACGTCTTGCCAGAGCCGACTGAGCCCATTATATCGAAGGACCTAATGCCATACTTCCGTAAGGTTTTAGCGTTCTCATAGGCTAACCTCCGATTCGCCTCAAGAATATCCTCCTCTAACTCAACATCGAAGACCTCGCCCTCTTCAGGCTTGATCACAGCGTCAACATCCACGCTAATCGCTCCCCCATCTGAACACTTCCTATCTTAAGATGCTGCTAAACTATGATTTATCTTCTTTCCACTTCTCTGCCACCTTAAGGGTCCAACGCCAGCTTCACAGCAAGCGCAGCGGCCTTTGGTATAGCTTCCTCAACCTCCTTTGACATCTCTGTGGAAACCTCGTTAGGCAGATATCCGGCCACACACGCGACTACATAGATCTTTACACCCATATCCTCTAACTGAGCAAGCATCTCCCTGTTGGGAAAGCTGTGTGAAGAAGATGCGCCTTTGAGCTCAGGTAGATTCTGCACATTAAGCACCTTTATTTCCCCAGCTGTGCCGCTTTGATACATGGCGTCGATTAGCACGAGCTTACTTGGCTTCTCTTCTTCTGAGAGTATGTCAAGCAGAACACGTGAAATACCTAAGCCGGCATCTAAAACCTCAACCTCTTCATCTACAAGACGCTTCTCAAGTATGTATTCGACGACTCTAGATCCGAAGCCGTCATCGCCTCTAAGTATGTTCCCGCAACCTAAGATCAGAGGGGTTCTTCTTATCTGCACAAGCTCTATTCTGTTTGGCTGATGTTTATGCTTTCCTCTATCGTCTATTATTTACGTTTTTTTTAGATTATATAATGAATATATAGTGTTGCATAGTTAATATTTTATTTACACCAAAGATATATAGAATAACCACGTTAGATAGTTAGATGAGGGGGATGAATAAATATCTGTCCCTCAACCCTGATGTAAGAG
>CALJAQ010000025.1 GCA_938029515.1 uncultured Nitrososphaerales archaeon | reverse complement strand
GCTCGTTCCAGCCCCTATGATGTAGATTCGATTCACCTCCTGTAGGGCTAGGCAGAAGCGGTCAACTTCGTTTAAGTCCTGGTTGAAGGCTTTGGATACGGTTTCGCGCTGCTCGTGGATCTCCTTTAACGTGTAGTGTGTGAACTCCTTCTTTTGGAGGCTCATACCCAACCATGCTAAGGTTGATGCTGAGTGTAAAACCTCTTCGCCGCTAAAGTTCCATATTGTGTAGCCATCTCTTCTAACTTCGGCTACTTCAAAGTTATCCAAGAATATGGCTTCGTTTGTGTGTTTAAGGAAGGAGAGCACATCGCTCGCCAGAAAATTTTTCCCCTTACCTAGACCTATTATTAGAGGCGCATCCTTTCTTACACCATATAATCTATCGTCTAGGTCTTTGAATAGGATGATAAAGGCGTATGAACCTTTTAACAGATTCGCTGCAGCGAGCACAGCGTCTCTGTGATTTTTACGAGTCTTCAACTCTTCTTCTATTAAATGTGGTATTACTTCGGTGTCGGTTGCGCTTCTGAATATATGCCCATTATTTTCTAGTCTGTTTTTAAGTAGCTGATAGTTTTCTATGATGCCATTATGCACAACCGCTATACTTCCATCGCAAGAGAGATGTGGGTGGGCGTTCTCTGGCGTGACTCCGCCGTGTGTTGCCCATCTAGTATGCGCTAAACCTATCTTGCCATATATAGCGTTTAAATCCGGGTTTTTGACCAATTCGGCTACTCGCCCTACAACTTTAACAACCCTGATGATGTTTCCGGCGTTCACACCTACACCAGCAGAATCATACCCCCTATACTCCATACTTTTTAAACCGTCGATTAGTATCTCTAACACATCAGCGTCGCTAACACAACCTATAATCCCACACATTAAACAATCTAAAGGATTATCCAGATAAATATCTTACGAATGAGCACTATATATCTAAGCCCTTCTACCCCTTCTACCACCTTTCTTTCTCGTAGTGTCATGTGGGATTGGGGTAACGTCTTCTATTCGCCCAATTCTGAAACCAGCTCTAGCCAAAGCCCTTATGGCTGCTTGCGCACCTGGACCTGGTGTTCTGGGGCCGGTGCCTCCTACAGCCCTGACTTTGATGTGTAGGTTGGTTACGCCTTTGGCTTTGGCGGTTTCTGCTGCTGCTGCTGCTGACTTCATAGCTGCGTATGGTGATGATTCGAATCGATCTGCTTTGACATGTCTTCCTCCTGAGCTGAATGCTATGGTTTCGGCTCCGCTTAGATCTGTTATGTGGACTATTGTGTTGTTGTAGCTGCTGTAAATGTGGGCGATACCCCATTTGCTCGGCTCTTCTTTCTGCGCCAAGTGTTAGGTAGCCTCCTTAGCGGTTGATGTTAGAGTTGCTGGGGTTATTCTGCCTTTATAAACGCTGTCGGCTCTAAAACCTACGTTAGGCTCCTCTTCTGCCGATACGAGGTAGCTCGGTTTTGTAATGGCCCTATCTCCTACTACGATGTGTCTATGTGTTATGAGTTGGCGTGCTTGGTAGGGTGTGGAGGCTAAACCTTTTCTCCACACTACGGTTTGAAGCCTTCTTGCTAAAATGTTTTCTACCGTCAGGCTTAGTACGTCGTCTAGAGTTGCGTCTTTAGACACTATACCTTTCTTCGTCAGCGAGTTTAAGAGTATGGCTTCTCTTCTCGCTCTAATCTCTGGCGGCGCGGCTAGAAGTGTCCTTGCTTGTTTACGTATGTTGGAGAGAGCGGTCTGCGCCTTCCATAATTCACGCTTATTTCTCAACCCATAGGCTCCAAGTAGGTATAGTTCCTGGGAGAGTAGGTCTGCTCTCCAAGGTGTTCTAGGTCTGCTGAACTTCTTTCTAGGTTTTTTAGGGTCTCCCATACGCAGATCACGACGCTGACTTTCTTACACCGATGGTTCTGCCTTTTCTACCTGTTGTGCGGGTCCTCTGCCCCCTAACCTTTAATCCTAACGAGTGTCGTATACCTCTCCAGCTACCAACAATCTTCTCACGCTCTACATCACTCTTTACCGCCAGATCCAGATCAGCACCTATAAGATGGTAGTTTAATCCTGTATCTACGCTCTTTCTTCTGTTAAGCTTCCAGCTTGGGATTCCTATTCTGCTTGGGTCGCTCAACCCTTTCTCTATTTCATTTATTTCAGCGTCTGAGAGGAAGCCTAGTCTCATCTTTGGGTCAAGCCTTAAGGCGTTAACTAAGGCGTATGCTAGGTTCAAGCCTACGCCTCTAAGGTCTGCTAGCGCTGCTATCAGCTTCTTTGACCCTTCGAGGTCTTTACCCTTAACTCTGACTATATGCTTGAATTCACTCAATCTTTATGCTCACTTTGCTTATGTTAGTAAGATGGCTCTACTCAACCCTTTAAAGACTTTTCGCAGGTTAACTTAAAAACATCTGTATTTATTTCTTTCTGCTATGTGTAGTTGGAGGGGTGTCTACAGTGATCTGTTGGAGAAGGTTCTAGATGAGCATAAAGAGTCAGCGATAGGTGTGGTCGGATGCTGGGCTAAGGGCATCAACTACCCTGTATGTGAGCTTGACTTGCTTGTTATCTCAAATCGTCAACCCTTCTTTGAGAGGAGGGTGGAGCAGCAACTTATTGTAGATATAATGTATGTTGACGAGAGGCATTTAGCTAAGCAGATGAGCGGGCTGCTCGCTTCATCTCTAAGTGAATGTGTAATTTTACAGGACCCTAATCTCCTTTTAGCTTCGATAACATCTTCAGCTAGAACTCAGGTTTTAAATGAGGCTAGGGATCTGGCCGCTTCGGCTCTTACAAACGCCGTAGGCCACCTCGGTTTGGCTAAGCGTGCGCTTAAAGAGGGCTGCAGCATGAGCGGGGGGTTTTGGCTCCTATCAGCTGGCTACAGCCTACTTGAAGTTCTAACATGGGCTGCTGGTGATAAACCTCGCCCTTCACATCTGTTAGGTCAGTTTAGATCACATGTGAGCTCTTACTCAGAGACTCTCGGTTCAGCGCTGGGGTTTGCAGAAGCTACGGCAACGAGCGTTAAGAGGAGGCTAGACTTTCTGTCTACGGTCTATGAGGCTGAGGCTTTAGGGATCTTAGGGGGCTGCGGTTTAGAGTCGTCGCTTCATATCCTTGCTTCGAAGAAGGCCTTGTATCTGCTTGAGTCAAATATGGTTGTTGACGCATACATCTACCTAGGGTATCTTATCGTTGACGCGCTTAGGCGCGTCTACAGAAGTTGGTTGAAGCGGCTACCAAAGGTTAGACTCCACAGATTTATCGAGGATTTAGAGGGTAAAGGTGTGCTTAGCAAAGGTACTTTAAGAACAGCTTCTTTTCCCCCTTCTGACTCAACTCTAATACAAGAAGTGGAGCAGACCACTTTTAGACTTGCCCAGCGGGTGTAGTGCTTAAATAAGCTTAAATGGCACATGATAACATATTATTCTTAGAATGTCGACTTCAAAGACCACATTTAAGGAGTTCTACCACGCTGTTGTTGATAGCGGCCAATGCTGCGGCTGCGGCTCCTGTGTTGCAGTCTGCCCCCTCTCAGCTTTAAGCTATCTTTATGATGAGACGTTGCCTGTGCTTGTGGGTAAATGCACAGACTGCGGAGTCTGCTTCAAAGCCTGCCCACGCTACAACTTTAATGCGGAAGAGGTTGAGAAGATGCTCTTTAACCGAATAAGGGGTGAAGGTGAAGCCTTTGGTGTGTACCAGAATATCCTTGCTGCTAGAAGCCGTCTTCCCGATGTGCTTAAGGTGTGCCAAGACGGTGGGTTAGTGTCTTCTCTGCTCATATGGGCGCTTGAGAATAAGGTTATTGACGCAGCTGTTGTAGCTGGCTTTAACCCAGAAAGGTGGGATGCTAAACCTATATTTGTGAGGACAAGAGATGAGGTTCTTGCATCCGCTGGGACACGCTACACCTATAGCCCTAATAATCTGCTGCTGCGTGAGGCGGGTGCTAATAATATTAAAGTAGCTTTCGTTGGGACAGGCTGTGAGGTTGAAGCGGTTAGAAAGATGCAGTATAATAAGTTGAGGAAGAGTGTGGGCACAGTAGTCTTCACAATCGGCTTGATGTGCCACGAGAGCTACACGGTAAGTGGGCTGATAGATAAGAAGGTTCGTGGAGAGCTCGGCATAGAGCCTAATCAGATATCTAAGATGAATATCAAAGGGAAGATTATAATTGAAACCAAGGATGGTAGGGTTGCTGAAATAGGGTTAAGGGATGCTAGACAGTATGTAAGAAAGGGTTGCTTCTACTGCGGAGACTTCTCAGCCGAATTTGCGGATATATCAGCTGGAGGGGCTGGTGCACAAGGCTGGACGATATCTGTTGTTAGAACTGAGCTGGGTAAGAGCGTTTTAGAGTCTGCTGAGAAATCTGGTTACGTGGAAGTAGAGCCTATAGCGAAGCATAAAACCTCTTACGACACAGTAGTCAAGCTCTCCAGCATTCAGAGGAATAGAAGGGCAAAGGCTTTAAGCGGTGGCTTAAACATCTAAAAGCCTGATTCAACCTCTTCTCAGCTATCTCTCTACTGTGTTCATATAAGGGTGTATTGTGTCCTGTAAACTTAGTGGGTTAACAGCAATACCTACTTCAAATCCTGCTACAAGCAGATCCAGCTTCACACCTTCAGGCTGTAGGCTACATCACCTGCAGCGTACACAGCTGGCAGAGCGGCTCATCTACTGTTCACCCTGACTTCTCCGTGTAATTCATCCCCCACTCCTTAATTGAACCAAGGTCGTATTGAAGCCTATGAATACGAGTATAGCGTCAACGGGCAGCGTTGCCACTTCAGCCTTGTTGTTATATATTATTGCCCGCTGCACACAGCTTTCTCCTCACCTCCTTGATCTCGTAAGGGTAAAGGATATTTACACCAGTTTCCCTCATCTTCTTAACTGTATACTTGTGGGCTCTAAACATAGCTCTCCCTATAATTAATGTGGTGTGTTGAGCGTAGCTCACCAGCTCGAAAACCCGATCTACTGCGACTCTCCTTCGCCTACATCAGAAGCGCTTATCTTTGAACCCTTACTCTTAACGGAATAATATAGACGCTTCTACCATCAAACCTTTCAACAGCTAGGTTCCCTAGCTTGTTAGGCCGATAGCCCGAAGCCTGCGGTTATCAAATAGTCTTAGCGAATGCTCACCTCTATTGGTCCTACGGAGATAAGTGCTGACGCTATTTCCTGCTAAATCTACTCGGTTTCGTTAAAGCAGAAGACTACACCATCGTAAGCGCCTGTTCATAAAGGTTCTTAGCGACCTCTTTCGCTTTAATCTTAAGCCTGGTCATCATTATTTCTCAAGATAAAAATGTAGTCAACTGCCACCTACTTGAGGCAGTGTTCCTATAACCCTTCACCCTCTTAATCCACGTAGAATGCTCCGAACATCGCCGAAGCCCTGAACTATGTCATTATATCATGGATCTATACCAACGCACCATTTCAACCATCTATTATTTGTTTATATTCATCTTCACCGACGATTACTTAGGTATTGAAGATAAGTAGGCGGAGAATAATCTCTTTATCAGCTGTGGGTGCTATAGGAGCTTTAGCTTCAGCCTACTTTACCGTAATGTCAATTAGGGAGATGAATGTTAATAGTAGGGTTGTGAAGCCTGCAGAGGTGTATGTGGTTAAGACTGATGATAGGGTTGATGGTGTGAAGAAGGCTCTTTCTAGATCTGAGCTAGCAGAGTATAAGGGTAGAGGGGTCTTCTTAAAGGCTAACTTTAATAGCGCCGACCCTTACCCAGCTTCAACACACCCAGACACACTCAGGACAATACTCAGCAGCCTAAGGGGTGGTGGAGTAGAAGAAGTGGTGCTTGGAGAACGTAGTGGAATGGGGGACACAAGAGACGTTCTAAACAGAGTGGGAGTATTTGACATCGCCTTTAAATATGGGTTGAAAGTAGATGTGCTTAACGAGAACCCTATCAATAGATGGGTTAAGGTCGGGCCTAACGGCACACATTGGCTAAAAGGCTTCTATCTACCTAAAAGCCTTTTGGAAGCAGATAAAGTTATCCAAACATGCTGCCTAAAGACTCATAGATTCGGTGGGCACTTCACCCTTTCGTTAAAGAACTCTGTTGGTCTTGTTGCTAAAAGTGTACCTGGAGAATTTTATGACTATATGGTTGAGCTGCATACCTCGCCTTACCAGAGGCTCATGATAGCTGAGATCAACGCCTTCTACAAGACCGATTTCATAGTCTTGGATGCGTTATCTGGCTTCGCTACAGGCGGCCCTGAGAGCGGTAGGCTCATTCACCCAAATTTGATTATCGCTGGTAAGGATAGGGTTGCTGTTGACGCTGTTGGTGTGGCTGTTTTAAGGAGATTTGGCTCTACAGCTGATGTTATGAAAGGTAGGATCTTTGAGCTGGAGCAGATTAAGAGGGCTGCTGAGATAGGTGTCGGTGTAGGCTCAGCTGACGATATTAAGGTTATACCATTGGATAAGAGAAGCGAAGAGGAAGCTGAGCTGATAGAGCAGATCTTACAAGAGCAAGGTTAGTGGAGCAGAACATCTTTAACGACCTTTTTACCTGATATTATATGCCTAACCTCCACACCCAAACCAGTTAGGTGTCTTGAAATATGTCTTCTATGGCATCCGCGTGGACTGACCTCCAAGCACATAATGCACGCTATATTTTCCGCTGCGGCGTCTAGAAGCTCCTTAACCCCTTGCTGAAACTCTGCTCTATTCATGTATTTGTTGAAGCCCCCTCTTCGGAAGCCCCCTAACTTATCTCCGAGCCAAAGATATTTGATGGAAGCTTCTTGAAGCCAACGCTCCATAAAGGCACCTTTGAAATCCTCGGTCTTTGAATTGGGCCACCTTCTAACGTCAACCAGAACACCTATCTTATGTTTGTGAAGTAGCTTTAGAAAAGACGATCTACTTCTACCACCGTAGCCTATGGTGTAGATGATAAGAGGCTTATCTAAGCTTCTTCGCTGCAAGCTGAGCTATCTCTTCAGCCATCTCAGACGATCTAGCATCTCCGCCTAGATCGTAAGTTACCACTTTCTTTTCAGCTATCACCTCTTCAGTTGCTTCAAATATCGCACGGCTTCTCTCTAAATCTTCAAGATACTCAAGCATCCAAGCGCCTGAGAGAATCGTTGCTGTTGGGTTAACCTTGTCTAAACCCTTATACTTAGGTGAACTGCCGTGTGCAGGCTCGAACATAGCGTAATCGTCTCCGAAGTTGCCTGAGTAGAGCATACCTATGCTACCAACTAGGGCTGAAGCCTCCTCTGAAACTATGTCCATAAAGAGGTTAGTGCCCAAGACTACGTGCTGAGTGAAGCGTTGAGGGTTCTTGATGAGCTGCTGAGCAAAGTTGTCTATGTAGTACTCCTCCACATTCACATTCGGATATGCTTTACCAACCTCCTGAACAGAGTTGAAGAAGAGGCTGTCCGTCTCCTTTAAGATATTCCGCTTAGTAACAACTATAAGCCTACTCCAACCTCTCTTAACAGCCTCTTCAAAAGCGCGCTTAGCGACTCTAATAGAAGCGTTGCGTGTAATCTTCCTGATAGCGAAGGCTGCGTCATCGTTTAACCTGAACTCCAAGCCGCTATACAACCCTTCAGTAGCCTCTCTAACGCAGACGAAGTCCACAGGGCCGAGGGGCCCCTCAGCTCCTCTGAATGTCTTGATTGGCCTTATGTTTGCGTAGAGTTTGAATCTCTGCCTTATGCTTACAGCTACGCTTCTAGGTGTATTTGGGTCTGGTGGTGTTGTGGTCGGCCCTTTAAAGCAGGCGTCTGAGTTCTCAAGTACATTCCATGTTTCTTTGGGTATGAATGAGTCTCCGCCGTGCTTCTGCCACCATTCAAATCCAGCGTCGCAGACCCTGATCTCTACTTGAGCGTTAACAGCCTTCAGAACCTTGACCATACAATCCACTAACTCAGGTCCACATCCATCTCCTCTGATTAAAGCGACCCTCTTAACCATATTACTCAACCCAGCTAGTATCTTATCTCGAAGCCCTTAAATTCACCTTTATATTCTTCTCTAATAGCTTCTACCGACTCTACCTCAGCTCCCCTAGGGCCGCGTTTACACCACTCTACAAACTCCGCTAGATTCTCTTCTTCACCTTCAGCTACAATCTCAACACGCCCATCCCTAAGATTTCTAACCCACCCTTTTAGAGAGAGCGACTCCGCGGCTCTCTTAGCTGTAGATCTGTAGAAGACGCCTTGCACATATCCTGAGACATATATGTGGAGTCTACTTTTAGCCAAGCCGCTAAATTATAATAATGGCGGAGAGATTTAAGCAGAGCTTAATCTACCTTTAAATAAATCGAAGACGTCTAAAGGATAGTAGGTAGTCAACTAAGATGGCTGATAAGGTCGGTGTGGAGAGTGTTGAAGAAGCTCTAGCAACTATTGTTGACCCTGAGATCGGTCTCCCAATCTTAGAGTTGAATATGGTTGATAAGATTGAAATTAATGGGGGAGATGTTTCTATAGACTTCCACCTAACAGCACCTTTATGCCCACCTGTCTTCGCACTTAAGATAGCCTCGGACATAAAGGAAGCGGTTTCGAGGATAAAGGGTGTTAAATCTGTAAAAGTTAACCTCAAACAACACTACTTGGCCGATATGATCAACAAAGAAGTCAACAAATAAACGCGTTAAAGATTGAAATACTCCTAATATTATATTTAATAACGTGATCCAAGATAGAAAGATAGCGGTAATCGGCGGCGCAGGATTAGAGGGGAAAGCGTTAGCATCAGAGCTCGCCTCATCTGGATATAAGGTTTACATAGGCTCCAGAAACCTCTCCAGAGCACAAGACACAGCACTAAAGATCTTAAAAGCAAGGAGTCTAGATGCAGAAAGAGTTGTAGGTTCAACGAATCTAGAGGCTGCTGAAGCAGCTGATATAATATTCCTAACCATACCATATGAAGCGCTAAAGGACACATTAGATCAACTAGCACAAAACCTCACCGATAAGCAGATCGTGGATGTTATAGTGCCGCATAAACTCCGTTCACCTACGCTTCTCAACACAAGGCAGCTTGAAAGATATAGGAGCCACTTCGGCCCAGGAAAGAGCCCTTCAGTCACAGAAGAAATCTACCTATATCTGCAGGAGTGTACTCAACATAGACCACGCCTCACAGCAGCGCTGAAGACGATCTCCTATAAGAGACTTGGTTTAAGCAAGGACATGAAGGAACCTATCTTGACCTGGGGCTATAGTTCTGAGGATATGCAGATACTACTAAGCATCTTAAGAACAGTCTTCCCAAACGCTGAATTGGTTGAAGTGCCTCAGATGTATTGGAGGTCTGTAGAAGGGGTATGCGAGCTTATAAGATACCTTACGCTGCAAGGTGTAAAGATAGAAGCTCTGAACTTCTCATATAACCAAACCAAGCAGTGAAAATACTCTACGCCCCCTTAGTGGCTCGTAAATCTGCGAGCCCCTCGTTAAGCAGACTCCGATAGACACATCCTTAGTTGATGAACTGCTCTCCATTGTCTGAGTCTACAACCTTTTGAATAGACGTTTAGCAGCTGCAGAACCTTACCTTAACCTAAAGGCGTACACGAACTGCTATTTACAAGGAATAATTTCCTTTGCTGCCACAGAGATTCCACTTGGCTTATAGAGCACACATCAATGCCTGAAGTAGCTAGACTCTGTGCTTCTACTAGCCGTTGGTCGCCGACGAGTATCTCCTTTTCTGCATTCAGCTGACCGAATTTATAAAACTCTAGCCAAGTCCCGTCGAACCGAAAGCATCAGCATACTTTTGAATCAAGACTACATTAAATGCTCCCACCACCTTGTTCGATGGTAATGCAATTTTTTATTGGTACTGGTTTTAAATATCGTTAAAATAAGATCCTATTACTCAGCATCTTAGTGATGAGTTGATGCGCTTCCCAGAATTTGTTTTAACGCATAACATTGCAAAATGTTCTTATGGGACAAATAGCACATTTAGGGTAAAGTTTTCCAGACGTTGAGCTGATAGGCTTTGCAGCGGGTTAGGTTGAGGTTATGTGCCGCAACCTCTGAATGGATTCAATAAAAATGGAGGGCTAAAGGTTTAGCAAACCCACCAGCTGACTTAGAAGAGATGGTCTACAACACTTTTTGAGTGTGAGTAAAATGGTTTATAACCCCGCTCTAAGCTGAGTCTGTGGATGCCTATACATAAAAGCACTACACCGCTCACAGGGCTGATGCTGGTTATTCTCTCAATCGCTACGCTTAAGCTCGAATCCCCCATCTTTGCAGCATCATCACTACTTATGGCTCTACTAGGGTTTACCCTAATCCTTCTACCGGATCTAAAAGGTGTAAAGATGAAGCCTCGCCAATCCTTGCTCAGAAGCGAGCTCTCATCAGCTGCGACGCAAGCAGATAAGTTAACTGACAGATGCGCTGTCTGCGGCAAGCCTGTTCCACCTGATGTAGCGTATTGTGATGAATGCTCTAAGAAGATGGGTGGAGGTGTTTAGGTTACCACTTTCTTCTATCGCCTTCAAGCAGACCCTTACCAAGATGAACCTGATCGATATGCTTCGAAAGAGCAGCCTTATCTGGAAAGAGGGAGTCGCAGTATGGGCATCTTACACCTTCAACCATAAACTTTACACCAACATATACGTAAACATATGGTCAGATAAAACATTAACTACGCTCTCCACCAATCAAAGGCGATGAATTCAACACTCTTCTTAACCACGTCAGCAACAGCCAAA
>CALJAQ010000024.1 GCA_938029515.1 uncultured Nitrososphaerales archaeon | reverse complement strand
TATTATAGTGGAAGATCAACCAACCTAACCTATAGTAAGCAAGTATAGCGTTGATACCCCTGCTCAAGCCACCCAACCCCTCCACAAAGAGGTAAAAGAGTAGCTGATCAAACCCCACCACCCACTGAAGCCCACTAAACCACACACAAACAGGTCAGAGATCCAGAAAGAAGATAGGCCTAAGACTCAACATTATAGACACCAACCTAATATTAAAATGAGTTCATAAACCGAAATGGACATTTGTTCTCGATATCGATTCAGACTCCTACATTATGACTTGGTATGGCGCCGGGGATGGGATTTGAACCCATGAGACCCGTTTGGGTCATCGGCTTTCCAGCCCTGACTCTGCTCCTTTGATCTCGAGGCCGACGCATCTACGTCTGTTTGCTTCCGCTCTGCCACCCCGGCTTGAAGGTTGCTACGCGTAAGTTGGTATAAAATGTTTGATTGTTTTATGCTGCTGGCTGCTCACATATGTGGCAGCTGCTTGTGTCAAGTTGTGGCTCTAGCTTCTGGTGTAGGTCACACATGAGGCGTTTTGCTTTAATCGCTACCACTGCTTCGTGAAATTTATTCATTATTGTGAGTTGGTCTACGCCTTTTAATAGTAGTTTGATTATTTCGTCAGCCAGCTTCTGTGCTTCTTCTGAACCTTCAAGCGAGACTCCTATCCCCCTTACTCCTCTGATGTAGTTACTTACCGCTGCTTGTGTTATGCCAAGCATCTCCGCGACTTTCTGCTGGGGTAGATTGTGTATGTTGACTAGCTTCTTAGCTATCAGCGAACGCAAGGCTGGTATGATTGCTTTGGCTTCTACTTCTGATGGTAGCAGCATACTCCCTACCCTTTCTATACTTCGATGATATATTTAGATGTGACGGAAGATTCTGCTGTAGATATTGTTTTTACTGCTCTACTATCTTCTTTAGCTGCGCCTTATACAACTCAACGATCTCCTGCACCGTTGTAGCGTCTTCAGGAGCCTTATCATCCCTTAACCTACCGGTATACTTGGGGAACCTAAGAGCCAACCCCGCACCCTTCCTGATAATGTTCATAGCGCAGGTATGTACAGGGCTCAGAGTAACCTCTGATGCTATAACCTCTATGACTACTTTTGGTGTAAACCAGACATCTGCCTCTATCTTAGATTCAACTCTAGCATGCTTGTTTGGTATCATGTATGGCTGTAAGATTTCTGGGAATCTTACAAGATCCTCATCCGTGAAGCCTGTGCCTATTTTAGTCGCTGTTTTGAAGACGTCTTCCTCTTTATCATATGCTGCTAAGAGGAAGGTACCGTATCTACCAGCCCTCTTGCCTTTACCGTAAAATGCTCCGACTATGACTAGGTCGATTGTGTCTTGCAATTCGCTCTTATATTCTCTTTTGAGCTTTATCCAGCTGAACTCTCTTGCACCAGCTCTATAACTGCTCTTCAGATCTTTAGCGACGATGCCTTCGCATCCATCGAGTATTGCCTGCTGCATGAACTCTTCTATCTTTGCGGAGTCGGCGGTTATTATAGCAGGAATTACAGTAATTCTTTCAGTTTTTTCGGTTACTTTTTCAAGTATCTTTCTCCTTTCTAAGTAGGGTTTTTGCGTGAGATCCTCTCCTTCGAGGTAGAGTATGTCGAATAGGTTCAGCGATATCGGGTACTGCCTCATCGCTTCTTCTATACCATATTTTCTTCTGCGGTGCATGATTTCTTGAAAGGGTAGGTACTCGCCAGTTTCTTCATTTATGGCTACGGCTTCGCCATCTAAAATCGCCTCTTTTGCTTTGATGTGTCTTTTGACGAGGCTGATGGCGTCTGGATAATGGGTTGTGATGTTTTCGAGTCTTCGTGAGAAGAGTTCTACTTTCTCACCCAATTTATGTATCTGCAGCCTTTCCCCATCTAGTTTATACTCGATCGCGCACTCCCCACCCATCTTCTCAACTATAGCTTCTGCAGATTCAAGCCTCTCAGCCAACATGGGTCTAACAGGCTTCCCGACCTGAATCCTGAACCTCAGTATGCCTTCTAGCCCTTCTTCTGCTACGGTCTTAGCGACAGCGCCAAGGTCGCTTGATATGTTGTAGGCTCTTTCTAAATGTATTCGGTTTTCTTTATTTCCTGTAAAAGCTATCGCTAAGGCATCTAAAACTGTGTAGTCTGCTACTCCAAGTCTGAGTCTTCCAGTTACTGTGCGCATAAGATACTTTGCTTCAAGTGGGGTTGCGTCGTTAAGTAGGCTTTGAAGGTGAGCTAATCTAAGGTCGAGGCTCCCTGAGCCTGTTGTTTTGGCTATCTTCTCAAGTGTAGTGTACACTCTTTCCACCGTTAGCGGCTCTGAGAAGAGGGTCTGCTGCTTCTTATTGGTTAGAAGATCTTGCGCGACTATGCCTATGTCTCCTTTCTGCTTGTAGTATTCTTCAACCTGCTCTGCTGTTAGCCCGGTTATGTTCGCCAATGTTCTTAATGCGAGCTTATCTGCTACCCCTATCTCTACACCCATGTAGTCTGGGTAAAGCTTGCCTTGTGTAAGGTAGATTACTTTATCTAATATTTTGAGCGGGGTTGCTTTAAAGAGCTCGACAAGGTATGCTGTTAAATCGGTTCTCTTGGTGGTCTCCTCCATCTTCTCATAGGCTTCAGCTATGAGGGTATACTCCATCTCCAACCGTTTTACTTCAGCAAGTTTATTAAGAGCTGCCTTTAATTGATGTGTCAGATGAGTGGGAGAAGGCGTTTTCTGAAGAATGTTCTGCTTCTAGCCTCCTTCATCGCTGCTTCTCTATACTCTTTAACCCTCACCCCTATGTTTCGAAGAAGAGTGGAGGAGAAGAACGCTGTTGAGAAGGTCATTATTCTACCGAAGCCTCCACCGATATCTATCTCCGTAGAAGACGCTATTCAGAAGAGGCGTTCTATTAGAGAGTATAAGCATCCTATAGATCTAGTTAGGTTCAGCCAGCTTTTGTTTCACTCATTTAGAAGGGTGGGTGGAGGATATGGTGCCCTTTCAGCGGCCTTAGATGAAGTGGATGTATATCTTTCTGTTGGCGATGGGGGAGTGGTCGGTGTCCCTGCAGGCATCTATCTTTACCTTAGAGATGAGCATGCTTTAAGGATGCAGCGGGAAGGCAGCTACCTTAAGGAGCTCGCTTCAGCAGCTTTGGGTCAGGCTTGGGTTGAGGAGGCCTGCTTTAACATCGTCTTGTTTGCAAGCCTAGGCAAGGGTGTAGAGCTTCGTGAAGGAGTTGTTGAGATACCGCACCTATGTGCTGGGGTCTTAGGTGAAAAAGTGTATCTGGCGGCTGCAGGCTTAGGGCTTGGATGTGTGGTT
>CALJAQ010000023.1 GCA_938029515.1 uncultured Nitrososphaerales archaeon | reverse complement strand
TCGTTATCAAAGTAGGTTGTAACTTGGTACTGAAGTAAGTCAACTAAGTCTTGTACTATCAGGGGAGGAGTTCCTGATTCTTTACTCTCTTTAACCCTCTGGTTGACTCTTAATATGTCAACGATTTTATGAGTTAAGTCGTCTTCAGATCTTATACCAGACTCTAGAGTGATAGAAGGCCGTACGTTAACCGGAGGCACCGGCAGAACCTGTAGAACAAACCACTCCGGTCTGGTTGACGAAGGATCGTATCCTAGGAGCCTAAGGTCATCATCAGGGACTCTCTCAAGCCTTTCACGGATCGCAACAGAAAGTAGGCGAGTAGCACCACCCCACTCTGTAATCTCGTGGAAGGTAGTGGGTTTAGTAAACTCAATTTCATACTGCGGTTTTCCGCAGTGTGGGCAGACCTTGACCCTCTTAGTTTTAGCAAGGATTTCTTTTGTAATCTCTTCACCGAGGGCAGGTGTATAGGACTTCTTTTCTGACAACTTAGCCCTATATGCGTCAATAGCTTCTTGAGGAAGTAGAAGCCTCCCACAAGACCTACAGGTTGAAACCAGTATCTTCCTAATATCGTCTACGAAGGCTATGTGCAGAACTGGTTCAGCCAACTCAATGTGACCGAAATGTCCTGGGCATCTTGCAGCGGTGTTTCCACAGGTAGCACACTTTTGACCAGGTTCTAGAGTTCCAAGTCTACTGTCCATAAGTCCTCCTGTAACTGGCATGCCGTCTTCATCATATGTCTCTGGTGCAGAGATCTCTGTTACAGAATATTTTCTGATTTCGTTTGGTGAGAGAACCGAGAATTTTATAGCCGCTACTGCTTTAACACCTTCTTCTACCATCTTCCTACACCTTTTCTTCCAATTTAAGTCTAGGTGCTATGTTTAGACTCATCATCTCCTGAAGTAGAAGTTTGAAGGCGTAAGCCATAACTACCTTTGAAATGTTTGCTTTTTCGCCGCAGAGCCTACATACATACCTTCTAGTCCTCGCATCATAGTATGCTATCAGCCCGCATTCTTCACATACATAAATCTCTGTCTTATCAGCTTCGTCTAGAAGCCTATCTTTTAGAACCATGGATGTGCCGTAAGCGATGAGGCAGTCTCTCTCCATCTCCCCGAATCTAAGCCCTCCTCCCCTAGCTCTACCTTCAGTAGGCTGCTTGGTCAACATCTGAACCTGCCCTCTTGCCCTGGCGTGTATTTTATCAGCGACCATATGATGGAGTTTTTGATAGTACACTACGCCTATGAATATGTCGGCCACATATTTCTTGCCTGTCCTCCCATCGTACATAACCTCCTTCCCCGAGGGCTTAAAGCCGTGTGAAATTAGGATCTGCTCTAAGTCTTTAACCGACTCTCCTACAAAAGCGGTGCCGTCAACACTGCTCCCACGTAGTGCAGCAGCCTTACCCCCTATAGACTCTATGAACTGCCCAACAGTCATCCTTGAAGGGAAGGCATGTGGGTTGATTATGATGTCAGGGACTATGCCATCCTCGGTGTATGGCATATCAACCTGCCTGAATACTACCCCTACTACACCCTTCTGGCCGTGCCTTGAAGCAAACTTGTCACCTATTTCAGGTACCCTTAGGTCTCGAACCCTTACTTTGTACATCTTCTCTCCGTCAACATTCTCTGTCAAGAAGACCGTGTCAGCGACACCGGATTCAGAAGGCCTGATGCTTATAGATGTGTCGCGCCTATACGGCCCTTTGATTTCAAATTCTTTATACTCTTCCATGAACCTAGGTGGGCTTGTTTTGCCGATTATGACGTCCCCGCCGGAGACTACGGATTCATGTGCTACAACCCCATCAGACTCGAGTAGTCGGTAATACTTCTCTCCGCGATACCCTCTGACATTAGCGTCTGGTGATGGGGTCTCAAAGTTGTCTTTCATGCCCCCGAGGTACTGCTTCGACTCTGCTTCATATAAGCGGTAGAAGAATGATCTAGCTAACCCTCTGTCAATTGAAGATTTATTCATGACTACCGCATCCTCTATATTATATCCTTCGAAAGAAAGGACTGCTACCACAAAATTCTGTCCTATAGGTCTATCATTAAGGTTGAGTAGCTCTGCGGCTTTGGTTTTGACTAGCTGCCGTTGCGGGTAGATTAGAAAGTGTTGTCTAACATATGTGTTAAGGGGGAGGGTTGGTGAAAGGAAGCCTAGAGCCTGTTTTGCCATCGCTGCTTCATACGTGTTTCGTGGAGATTGGTTACTCTCAGGATAGGGTATAATTGACGCTGTTACACCTAAGATGGCTGCTGGATGGAGTTCAATGTGTGTGTGTTTCTCTGTAAGTTCCTCTGGTTTGATTGCTATATATGTGTTCTCCTCCTCATTTGCGTCAATAAGTTCAATAATTCCCATATAAAGCAGGTCAAGCCAGCTGAGTTCCTTTGTTAATATCTTGTTTATGTGCTCTGTGGTGAGCAGAGATTTTCCATTCTCCACGACGATAAGCGGCCTTAGAACTCTACCAGAGCTTGTGTTTACATATATGCGTCTAGAAGCCTTAGGATGCTTGGGAACGTAGTAGTATATGCTGACGTGTGGATGTATCTGCCCCTTACGCCTAAGTTTTCTGAAGTTTGTAGCAAGCGCATTACCATCTTCAATAAAGCCTACAAACTTTCCTTCTACAAAGACCTTGCAGCCATCCCTTTTAAGATCTTCAGGCGCATCTTTTACGCTCTGCACCCCCATTTCATAGAGTTTATTTACGATATCCTCTTGGGGGACGTCAATAGATATTATGGCTGAGAGAGCTAGGTTCTTGACCAATCCGCAGTTAGATCCTTCGGGTGTCTCGTTAGGGCAGATTCTGCCAAAATGTGTGGCGTGAAGATCTCTTGCCTCGAAGTTAGGTTGCCCTCTACTTAATGGGGATTGAATCCTCCTAAGGTGGCTTATGGTTGAAAGGTGGTTGGTTCGGTCTAGGAGCTGTGTTATCCCAACCTTACCTTTGCCCCAGTTCCCAGTCGCTATAGCATTCCTCAGCTTATCAGTTATTATGCCAGGTCTTATCGCTGCGCCGATTACGTTGGTTCCTCTTCTCTGCCCACTCCTCCCAAGCTGATACTTTATATCCCGCACAAGATTACGGAAGGCTGTTCTAAAGAGGTCTGCTAGCAGCTGCCCAGCGAACTTTATGACCTTGTTTCCATAATGATCTTTGTCATCCGGTTGGATCCACCCCATCCTTAATTCAAGCAGCTTGCATACTACTTCACCTAGAAACACTGCTTTGTTGTAGCGTTCATTTGGCGTCTTACCGATGTGAGGTAGAAGCCCCCAGTCTAGGAGCGTCTCAGCTCTCTTTATTCTTAATTCGTCTAGCATACCGTGAGCTACACGGTTGCCGATGTAGATTAGAGCCTCGTGTTGAGTTAAGGAGTCTGATGCTTTCTCAAATGAAACGTCTAAGAAGTCTTGTATTTCGGGCTTTAAAGAGACAAGCTCAGCTATATCCTTGTCCACCTCAACTCCTAGAGCACGCATAACGATTACTAACGGTAGTTCTACTGGAGAAGTTGGTAGCTTAACTACAATCTGTCCATCTGGCTTTAGAATT
>CALJAQ010000022.1 GCA_938029515.1 uncultured Nitrososphaerales archaeon | reverse complement strand
CACCAGCTTAAGCAACTAAACCATCCTTAACTGGCGAGTGCAGTTAGTAATTGGTAAGAAGGTTATAAGCAAAATCTTACCTTTACGTTGAGAAACTCCCACCCAACGTAAAATAGAACGCTAATATGCGCTCTTATTTCTAAATTTTATCATAGTGTATACATATTACCAACAGTCAAGATGTATGCTTCTTGTCTTCTCATCTTACTAATAAAAATAGTAAGATAAATACGCACACATTAATGGATAAATATTAAGGAAGCGCTGATTTAATTGATAGCCTTGAATAAAATGTGTTTGCTATCTACCATACTGCTATCCACCCTAATTTTGGCTCTTCCAATAGCTCAGAGTAATGCACAGCAAGACCAACATACCTTCACTTTTTCAGCTCGACACACATTTAGTATCCCAGGTCAAGGTGTTGCCTTTAACAGTTGGCAAGGGGCAGGATTAATAAAAGACGGGGTTGCCAAGGGAAGTGGCTTCCACAAAGCATCATACCTTAATCGCGGAGTCTGGCAGGAATACGAGGTGTCATTCATATTCACAGGAGGTTTCGAATTTCTAGACCAACGTAGCCTACTTATTGACGCGTTGGTGGTTTCAAGTACAATCTCTTCGTTTAATGTAGGTGAAAGTTTTCAAATTTATCTTATTAAAGGTGATAGACCATCTGAGGGTTATGTAGCTTACTATATATCATCGTACAACAATTATAGGGAATCTGGTTCACAGGGTCCTGCGTTCGTTGTGATAACTTAGTCTACTTTTCTACTGCCCTTTACCATCTTTCGAATCCCAGTGTATGATAAGTAAACGACTGTGAAGGCTGCTAGAACCATTCCAGCGTAGAGGCTGATCGCAGCTATAATCGCCATAGGCTCCATAAGCTCCTTGACGAAGGTTAACGTAAAGAATATCGCGAACCACACCACACCAAAGACGGCCCATATGTTTCTAATCGTAGAGGGGTTCAACAGGTTCACCACCTCTTCTTCGCACGCCAAGCAAGAAGCAGCGCTACTATAACACAATATCCAACATAATAAGGTGTCAGATCTCCTAAGCCGCCTATGTAGATAGGGATGAGCCCCCACCGTAAAACAACCACACTCAGCTGCTCCTGCAGCTTAAGAATCTCGACAGTCCCACCTGCTGGCCTACCGGCCTCTGTAACCCCTATAAACATAGACAGGATGGTTGGTGCCATTAACAGCATAAAGTACCAGAGTAGAACGAATAAGATGAAAGCTATGATTAATATAGTGACTGAGCTTATTATTAACCAAATATGGCTTTTCTTAGAGCTGCTCATTTAGCCTCTAGACACCTAGGGGTCACATATAACTTTTTATCTACTCTGCGCATAGGCAGAACTATATTTCACCTGTAAACTCAAGCTCGTCCTTATTTGTTGCAGCCTTCCTCCTAACAGCTCTAAATAAGAAGAAACAAACAATAGCAAGGGCTGCAACCATTGAAGTAACTAATGGATTCTTCTGCCAGAAGGCTAATGTAGCCATAGATTGATAGAAGGGTAAAGGAAGAATTTTTACGTTTATAGAGGTGAGAGCTGAAGTGTAGCCTTTCTTCGCTGCGCTAACATCTATTGTTAGGGTATCAGCTTCTTCGCTTTTTAGAATCAGGGTTCCAACACCTTGAGTGTCAGTTACATCGCTTTTAGCAAGTATAGTTCCCCCTACTACATTCCAATTGAGTGAAGCGCCTTCAACAGCTCTGTCTCCGCTTATTACCGATGCTTTGACTTCTAGAGCATTATTGACACCGATCGCTGAAGCGTTGGCTCTTAACGCTATAGTGAGAGGTTGAGGTTTAACGTTAATGATTGTGCTTCCATTGTAGATTATGTAACCAGTTTTATTGATTACAAAGTTAAGCGCTACCTTTGAAGGTTCGTTACACTTATAGACGGCTTTGGAGACTCCTTGCACGTTTGTAATATCGTTAACCATCACTAAGCTGCCTTGTGAAGGCTTGATATTTACTTTAGCACCTTCTACTGGTCTGCCATCATCCACAACTTTAATAGAAATCTCTACTTCTTCAAATGTACGTATCTCTGGAGGAGCTTTAACTTCAACGTAAAGTGGGCGGGGTTTAACCGACACTTTAACGCTACTTTCAACCGGCTTGAAACCGGCTTTGGCTACAGTAACCTTGACAACATATTCACCTTCTATTGGTGAGGTGAATGTTGCCTTCGCTAAACCTTCGATATCACTCTTTGAAGCCGCATTTAACAGATTTGCTACTGTAGACCATTTAATTTCAGCGCCGCTAATGGGGCGCCCCTCAAATTGTATGCTACTGTAGATCGAAACGCGCTCATACGTGTAGACTTTAGTTGTTGAAGCGTAGAGATTCACATCTAAGTTAAGCAGTATAGTGGATAGGGTCTTTGCAGATGGTTGAAGCCCCTCAGCGTGTGCTATTATCTGCGTTGAACCTTGTGTGCTGCTCTTCGTAAAATATGTTGAGATCCACGTGCTGTGCTTAGGCATGGTCAAAGAGGTTTGTAGTGTGCCTATCGCTTCGTTAGACGTTGAAAGCGTCAGTTTGATGTCAGCTGGGGCTCTAGCCGGGTACCCGAACATATCCTGAAGTGTGATGAATATGTTTTGGGTAGTGGAGCCGTCGGCTATTACGATTGAGGGTTCTATGCTTAGATATATGTTAGATGGACCTGCCCTGAATGTTGCGGCAGTAGCTGATGCTGCAATAAAGTTAGGCGCCGCAGCTGTTATTGTAGTGTTCCCCAGCTCTGAGGATAACTCAAAGAAGGATAAGCCGCTGCTTTCACCCTCCTTAATTACAAGGAGTTGCTCAACTTTGCCGACTCTAGTATTTGATGAGTAGAGCTGTATTTTAACTTCTGCCTCGGCTTCTCTCGGTTCACCGTTAGCATTCTGCACCTCTATTAAAACTATAGGCTTGTGTGGCAAGTCTATAGGTATAAGGGAGGGGCAGACTTGTAGATTCAATCTGAACTTCGCCTGCTCTACGACAGCCACCGCAGTTTGGGAGGAGTCGAAGTTGTCTGCAACTGCTGTGATAGCTGTGCTGCCGACTGTATAGCTAGTAAAATTAGCGTAAACATATCCGTTTTCATTTAACACGACTTCGCTGACTTCGCCTACACGCGTGTTGCTGGATGAGAGGTGGATCTGCGTAGGGTAGGGTGGTCTAACGGGGTTTGTTAAGTTATCGTTCATCATAATTACTGATAGAACTGTATGGACTCGCCCATCTGGGATAAGCTGGGGTAGAGAAGAGAGTAGAAGCCGGCCTTCCACAGCCTCCTGAGCCTCTCTCACTGAAAGCGTAGAACTGGAGCCTTCATATGCTTGGGCGGCGGCATATATAGCAGCTTCACCGGTGATATTACCTGTAGTAATACTTGCTCCACCATAGCTCATGCCCTGAGGTATAATTAGGATGTTTGTATCAAGCTGCGCAGTGGATGTGTCGTTAGAAGTGAGAATGACCTTAATGTCTTTTGGTGCAACAATAGGTCGACCATAAGGATCCTGGATCTGAACTATAACAGCGCCTCTACTCTGTTTAGGGAGAATTGGTGGAAGCAAATACACGGAAAGCTTATTCGGATTATAGGCAACCGTTGTGACCTCAGCTTTAGCCGATTCAAGCCCAGAAGTAACTGCCTTGATTTCTGTTGTGCCTGGTTGATTTGTGGGGTAGAAGTACGCTGTGCCAAATGTGCTGTTTCTACGTATGATGAGTGTTGGATCCGTCACTCCTACACTAGTTATGCTTGAGAAGAGTGATACGATTAGATCTTCTGAAGCGCGTGCTGGTAGACCGTTTCCATCCCGCAACTCTACTACTACTATTGCCTTACCTCCAGCCTTTGCCAACACTTTATTTGGTAAAGAGTGTAATACGAGCTTCGCTGGCGCGCCGCTTATGCCGACTGTTCTTATCGTTGTGGCGCCGCTAAGTAGACCGCTTGCTGAGGCTGTGATGTTTGTGTAACCTATGTTGAAGGTTGACTTAAAGGGTATTATTGTAGACGATTCCCCTGCCTTAAGTAGTATCGTCTGCTCAGTGTGGCCGATCGTGATATTCGAAGATGAAAGTTTGATGACGGCGTCTTCCGTGAGGAATCTAGGTTGCCCCTCCTTATTTACTACCTGGAGGATAAGTGGGTAGGTTTTACCGTCTGCAGGCACATAAGGCATAGGCAGGTTAAGCTCAAGCCTATATTGAGTTTCTGCGTAAGAGGAATCGTTTTGAGCGATTATGTCCCCATTAAGAATTGTTATAAGCAGGGTGCTCGTCAGCAATATTAATGATGTGATGAGTAGGCTTCTCCGATAGAAGTTCCTCAACCTATAAGGAATCTAATTTCAGTTAACTATTAAGATTTATGAATCTAAGATATAAAATTTGAATCTAGGTCTGCCCTCTTAACTCCTTCTTAATGTGCTCCAGCTGCCTATAATACTCCATAGCGATCTTGTCCCGCTCCTGTTCGCTTATCATCGTCGTTGCTGCGTAAGAGACGACTTCTAGAACTTCGTGTTCTGTCCTAAGATGTTCAATTAAGCTGTTCTTACTCTGAAACTCCTTTAAGCATATCCTACATTCATAGACTAGGTCCATCCTATTCTACACCTATCTTATATACTGTTTTATAATGGTTGTGTCTTTATGACCATTTTATCTGATGAGCGCAGCGTTTCAGAGAGTGATGCGTCAACTTCAAACGAGGCATCAAGATCTTCATCGATCTCCTCTGACAATCTATTAGCCTGAACACTGGTTAAAAGTGTGATTCTCTCCATCACTTTTTTGAGGGGAGCATTAGGTTAAAAGTTAGACGGATTCTGGATATATATCTTAAATTCATAAACGTTTAATGTAGTAAAGCGTTTACAAAATCTAGAAAGTTGAGTGTTGGAAGGGTCGTTAGGGCTGAGGGAGCTAACGTAAAGCTATGCCTAAAACTTGATGTAACGCAGAAGATGGGTGAAGAAAGGCTTAAGGAAAAATATGGTGTGACGCAGTACGATCTAAGCGGAGGCTACGTTATCACAGAACCGCTAAAGAACCTAGTGCCAAAAGATGTCCCTGAATTCGTAGATACTGAGCGCTATGTCCAGAGGGTGGTGCGTGCGCTCTACCACTTTAAGCAGTGTGCGCTTATAGGGCCTAGTGGAACCGGTAAGAATGAATATCTCACACTTCACATCCGTTTCCGCCGTCTGTCAGACCAACCTTAACAGAGAGACGGCTATGCATAGAGCTTCCTAAACTCAGACGCAGCTCCTACCGCAGCTGCTGCAGAAGAGTGCGCTAGGCTGCTTCTCTGCTCCACAGAATCTACATATGGGTAGAAGGGCTCGACACACAATTTTCCTCGTAGAGATCTTGCTCCTGGCTTTGGCGTATTCAACACTTCTATAATACTCCTCTATCAGCGATATTCTTCTGGCTACATGTGGGTGGGTGCTGACAACCTCATTCGCACACTCTAGCACACCACCTCTATAACCAGTCTCTTTGTTAAGGTGCGCAAGCTTCTGTAGAAGGGATTTGACAGCCTCTACTCTCCCAGCTGCTAGCAGGCTGGCTCTATCCGCGCTGACTTCAGATTCACGCATCCAGCTAAGTAGGGCTAATCTAAGCGGCGCTTCTAAGAGCGGTGTGCCCATTATGTATCCTGTCCAGCCTACGCCTTGAACTATGAACTCTGCTAAGGTGTGGTAGATCATATGCCCGCAGCCAATATGCCCAAGCTCGTGGGCCAGTAGCGCAGTCATCTCCTCTTCTGTAAGAGCGTTGAGCATCCCTTTACCTATTATGACAAAAGGTTCTTCGTCGAAGCCAAATGAGTACGCGTTGAAGCCCAAGTGTTGATCTACATAAAGATTAGGCAGATATCTGAGGCACAATATATCTGCACAGTTGATAAGCATCAACCCAAGCTTAGACTCTCTCTCAACTAAGATGCTTCTAGCAGAAACCTCCCTCTTAAAATCAGCTACAGCCTTCTTAAGATAGAAGGCTTTGATCAAAGCGGCTGGTGTGGCTAGCTCCTTAAGCAACGCGAGATTCTCTAAATCAGCATCATAAGCGTAATCCAATCTGTTTAGATCATACCTTCTACTCTGCAGAAGTCTAACACCGCATCCTCTACAAAAGACGCTCTCCTCATCAGAGCAAGTGCCACACAGCCTACACATTAACTCCAAGCCGCTAAGGGACATTAGATCAGAAGGTTAAATAAACCCATACAGAAGCTAACCTACAACAACCTAGAGAACACTTTAAGACCATCTAACTCAAACGAGTCGTTTTGCATAGACTCTTCTTTCGCACCAGTCCTCTGAGCGTTATCTTCACCGCCCCTGCCTTCACCATCTCCTCTATTGCACGAGCACTATCCCCTACATTCACATCCACACCGCGCACAGCGTCTTCAAGCAAGAACACCTCATACCCTCTTTTCAAACCATCCAACACCGTATTCTTAACACAGTAGTCTGTTGCAAGCCCTCCAACCAGCAGCCTCTTCACACCCAGTTTTCTCAACCGCTCATCAAGATCAGTCCCCTCAAACCCAGAATAAGCTTCCTTCAACCGATCATAACCCTTAGAAACAACCACATCCCCCTTCCCCAGCTTCAGATCTGGGTGAAAACCAGCGCCCCATGTGTTTTGAACACAATGAGGAGGCCATACACCACCATAACCCTTAAAAGATATGTGATCTCTAGGGTGCCAATCACGCGTAAAGAAGATAGGAGCTTCAGCAGATCTAAAGATATCGATATAATGATTAATTAGAGGCACAATCCTGTCGCCTTCAGGGACAGGTAGGGCTCCACCTGAGCAGAAGTCGTTCTGCACATCAACCACTATAAGTGCACTCTGCTTATCCACCTTAACCTTAAGCATAAAAATAAATAACTACCTTGGGAAAGTAATATGCTTAACTGACAGATGTGAAAGAAGATTATTTCTAGATTTGAAAAATGACGCGTTGAAGAGCTTAGTGTGAGCAGGCAGCTAGAGGAATAGCATAATGCAGGTGAAGAGGGGGCTTAAAGCCTTCTACAGCAGCTTCCCACTAAGATCATCGATGCAACCATTCAAAGAGTCCCTAAGAATCTTCATAAGGCTCTACAACTTAGAGGTCAAGCTGGGCTTGATACGATGAGGATATGATGGGGGAGGTGTTCAAAGCGTTGCGTGAATGCCTTGTTTTGTGGGTTGGATAAGAGTGGTTGCTATGCTGCTATCATCGGTGAGCTTGGTTGATGAGAGGAGGGTTTCGAACAATGCTATACGTGAGTTCTTGATCCTGCATCATTCTAAGAGAGTGGCGGTGGAGGCATCTATCTGCATAGCTCCAATCTATATGCTGTTGGTGAGATAAGGGTACGATGTTCTAGTCTCTCACCCTACATAGAGTAGGCTGAATATTAGAGACTACTTCGCCTATAATGGGTAGAGGCGCGTGCTATAGGTTATTCACCGAGAATGGTATCGATCGGCTAAGGCCCTTGAAGATGAGCCACTCCATATGCATCTTAGGCTTATCGACGCATTGAACAT
>CALJAQ010000021.1 GCA_938029515.1 uncultured Nitrososphaerales archaeon | reverse complement strand
AGAACGAGATATTTGAAGCGGCCAAAATCTTTGCTAGAACAGAGGGGATAATTTCAGCGCCAGAATCAGCGCATGAAATAAAGTTCGTTATAGATGAAGCTAGGAGATGCAAGCAGACTGGAGAGAAGAAGGTTATAGTCTTCAACCATTCTGGGCACGGCTTACTTGATCTCTCAGGCTATGAGGCGTATATGGCAGGTAAGCTCCCTGACTGGGAGCCTACTGAAATCAGTTACCCAAGCTATGTGCCTGATTGAAGATGGAGGTTAAGATCTCCATTTCTTTTTATTTTTTACCAGAGGTTGGAGCGCTTCAGCTCTGTCGCTACAAACTCTTCTCTCCACCTATCATCTCCCTGCTTGATTAAGTGTGAGGTCTTCTCCACAAGATCTATGAGGGGTTGGATCCGCTGCATATAGGCTTTAAAAGCTTCGATACCACTTCTCTCGGCTTCACAAATGGACTCAGCAGCTGCTAAGCCGCTTTCTAAAGCAAACCTTATCCCTTCACCTGAGAATCTGTTACATAATCCTGCTGCATCGCCTACAAGCATAATCTTGCCGCAGCCTATGAAGCATTTACCATAAGGTAAGAAGCCTACTTCTCTCTTCACGAGTTTATTTGGTTTAAAGTTGAACTCTTTTTTAAGCCAAACCTTCAGCGCTTCTAGACTCTGAGCGCTCTGTCTAGGGTCTTCGGCGGCTGTGCCTATCAGCAACTTACCTTTCTTCTCCAACACATAGCCGTATGTTGGCGTTATCTCCTCATTTAAGATCGTGTAGAAGCAGTCTTCAAATTCTCCTTCTCCACACCAGTATTCTTGTATAACTGTTAGTAGATCTTGAGTATGTGCGTCTAAGCATCTTCTCACCTTTGAGTGGACTCCATCTGCCCCTATCACATAATCTGCTTTTACTCCTCTAATGCTTCCCTCTGTTTTCACAGCAGCTTCTAAGCGGCTGCTTTGCTCAAGGTTTAGGAGGGTAGTGTTGGTCTGCAGATTAACACCTTTTTCAACAGCTTTCTCAACAAGCCATCTGTCGAAGAGATCCCTATCTAGATTAAATAGGTGGTAGTTCCTTAATTCCCCCCCATTTCTTCTTCCACTCGGCGGGACGTAGAATACCTTGAGCTCATGTGGCTCACTTAAAACGCTATCAGGTAGGCTTAGACCTAAATCATCTAACGTATAGGTTGCTACTGGTGGGAGCATACCAGCACATGGCTTATGCCGACCTAATTCACCCTTCTCGATTAGCAAGGTGCTGAGACCGTTTTCAGCACATTTTATGGCTGCTGCTGAGCCTGCCGGACCGGCGCCGACTACGAGCACATCGTATTTAACCTTCAACCTGCTCTACACTTCGCTATCGTGTCCAGGATCTTTGTGAGTATTGGCAGTTTTAGCGTCGTCTGGCCTTCGAATGTTCCCAGATATGCTTTATCCTCCTTGCCTAACTCGTAGCACGTTTTATCATCGATGTCTAGCAGGATAGCTGGAACCCCTGCCTCCCGAAGCTCCTCCAAGTGTTTCGTGTAGAATGCCTCGCAGCAGCATCCTATGTAGGCTGAATTTGAGCGTTTAACCTCCTCTAATACCTCCATAAGGTGCTCAAAGTTTTGTATCGTTTTGACGGTCAAGCCGGCTTCTTGCCCCAGCCTGTATGCTTCTCCAACACCGCATAGCCCACATTGCACACAGCCTTCTTCTTTACGGTATGCGCACTCTAATAGTTTTGAGCAGTAGGGTAGTAGGAGATACCGCCATCTAGAGTTAAGTGGGGGTGTTGAGTCTAGGTTGATGGTGTGTATAAAGTTAGCTTCCTCCAAGGTTATTCCGAAGGATTCGAGGCTGGTCTTGTTGACTGCTTGAGTTATTAAGTTGACGATGAACTGCGGCTCCACACCGAGTATATCTATATTCTTCTCTTTGACGGTTGACATAACAGTCTTCTCGAGGCTCTCTCTGTCGTAGCTTGTGAATTTCAGAGCAGCCTCCAGATCCAGAACCCCTCTTGAAGGTGTGGCGAAGAAGTCTCCTGTAATAAGTATGGACTTTATGATTCTTGCGCTTCGATCTATGGTTAACGTGACTTCAACCAACCCACCTTTAGCTTTATCTACAGCCCTCACTACACCAGCATCTTCCAGCGCTCTACGATCTAGGTAGATCCAGTCGTCTGACTGAAAGTAGGGCAGCTTTTCTTTGAGAAGATAACGCTCATACTCATTTAACTCACCTCCCTCGAAATCTACACCTAGAACCTCTGAAAAGCTCTCCGTCAACAGGTACTTTAGCTCATCGAATGTTGGTGTATAGCCTAGCTCCCAATTTATACAGGTCACTCTCTGCTTTGCTGATTTTATCTCCTTATCCTTCAGCTTGACGATTGGAATCTTAAGCGACTTGATCATAGATTCTATATCGAAGTCAGTTAGCAGAGTGCCTTGGAAGAGGAAGGCGCCTCCACGCTCCGTGCCCCCTGTTCCAGAGATCTTTCTACCCTTAACTTCGATGTCGTTTCTAGGCCTAAATTTCGCTTCTATACCGAGCTTATTTAAAGCTATGATCGGCGCTCTACACATCACCTCAAAGAGCCCTTCAATCTTAACAAACTCTTCTAAGGAGGCTTTTGACGCTATAACCTCCCAGCCTATTGTCTTTTCATCGAAGTAGATAGATCCTCCACCGGTAATCCTTCTGTTGACATCTATGCTATGTGTCTTGACATAATCTAACCTGACTTCATGTATTACATCCTGGTGGTAGCCTACGAGAACAGCCGCGGGCTTAAAGCGGAGGAATCTTAGTGTATCTGGAGATAAATTTCTAGCTCTGCATTCAAGTATGATGTCGTCTAGAGCCATATTCTCCGCGGCTGACCTTAGACCTGTGTCTAAGAGCCTCCAAGTAGGCTTCATAGGCTAAC
>CALJAQ010000020.1 GCA_938029515.1 uncultured Nitrososphaerales archaeon | reverse complement strand
GGTATTTTTTTAGCGCTGGCGCTGTAGTTTCTAGTTTGAATATCTCCTGGTAGAGTTCCTTGTATTCTTTGATATCTCTGACCTTTATGTTATTTGTTCCAGAGATGGTTATCGCTTTGAGTTTCTTGCTTCCGAAGACCGCCCCAAGACCTAGTCTGCCGAAGTGCCTATAGGTTTCTGTTATTACACAAGCATACCTAACCAGCTTTTCACCAGCGCGCCCTATCCTCATAATCGTTCTGAGGCCAGCGCCAGCCTCCTCTTCTCTAATCACTCTACCAACCGTATAGCTGCTCCTCATGCCCCAGAGCACTCTAGCGTCTTTGAAAGCCACTTTGCCATCATTGACGGAGAGGTAGACAGGTATCTCACTAACCCCTTTGATGACTAGAGCACCTAATCCAGCTGACCTTAACGCTACCCCGCTTCTGCCACCAGCGTGGCTTTCACCAAGGTTGCCTGTTAGAGGCGACTTAAACATGGCTACCGTCTTGGACGCCATAGGGAAGACGCAGTTTAAAGGCCCGGCGGCAAATATTATTGGGTTATCTGGACCAAGAGGGTCGGCACCTTGCCTACATTCTTCAAGAAGAAGCTTAATGGCTACACCAGAACCTCCGATATACTTCTGAAAAAGATCTGCCCTTTCATCTATCCAGAATCTACGCCTAGTAAGATCAACGTAAAGAACCTTCTGAATGGGGTCTCCATCTATCACACTCAAACACCTCTTGAAAGTTCTAGCACATTATAGGGGCAGGCTTGAACACATAGTCCGCAGTGCACACATATCATAGGCTTATCTGATTCACTATCCCATAAAACCGCATCAACCGTGCATGCGTCTACACAAAGCCTACACCCTATACATTTAGCAGCCTCTAAAAGCACACCACCACCAGACCTAAGCTTCAAAGCGTCTGTAGGACATACAGCGGCACAAGGAGGTTCTTCACAAGCCCTACAGACTTGCACAATAAACCCGCGCTCTATGCCGCCAGCTGAGCGTATGAGGATAGCGGTCTTACTTAGACCACCGGCACCAAATCTACGTGAGCACGCAAACATGCAGCATTGGCAGCCTACACAGAGGTTCACATCTACAACGGAGAGCCTTGCTTTGACCAACCTCTTAACCTCTAAGATTTAATAGTGTCTTCTAATATTTAGAGTGTACTCCTTTGCATACAGAAAAGATCGAGTTGGTGGTTAACGGGTTTAAAGTTAGAGGCACACTCTGCCTACCTATAGAGGTGAAAAGGTGTTCAGTTTTTGTCACACTTCACGGCTTACCTTTCTCACCTGAACCGGTGGAGCAGAAAGGCTACTTGGACTTCGCCTATATGGTTGTAAAAAGAGGGGCTGCAGCTGCTCTCTTGAATCTGAGAGGCACAGATGGTAGCGAAGGGTGCTTTGGTTTGTCGGCTTGGGTGGAGGATGCAGAGTCGTGTCTAAGATACCTGAGGTCAAGATTAAAGGGGTATAGGCAATATCTACTCGGATTTAGCGCTGGGGGTGTAGTAGCCATCTACGCTGCTGCGAACAACAAAGAAGTTGATGGTGTTGTCTCCTGCAGCGCCTCCTACCAACCTCTAAGCCAACGCATCGCAAGACCTCTTCTTGAAAAAGCTCTATCTGCCGGTGTAATAAGAGGTGGTAGAAGCCCCAGCTTCATAGATCAGGTGCTCTCAGAGTCACAAAGATATGCCCCTTCAAAATGGATTAGAGCGATAGCGCCTCGACCAACACTAATAGCGCACGGTAGATTTGATGACTTGGTGCCGGTTGGAGACGCATATAGGCTCTTTGAGAAGGCTAGAGAGCCGAAAAAGCTGCTACTACTTGATGCTGGACATAGGCTTAGAGCTAACCCATCTGATGCGGAGAGGATCGTTGAAGAAGCCTTCACCTTCCTAAACCCCTAAACGATAAATATTCATTTTATGATGCTGGTGCCTTAGTGTGTTCGCTTGAATGCAAAAATTCTTGCCACAGGCTTGGTTCTCTTCGTCATAGGGTTATATGCTGGTGTAATTAACCCACCACTTATAATCGCTGTTGGGAAGTCTTTTGGGTTTACATACACATCTTACGTAGAGGAAACAATCCTACCCCTAACCCTACTTCGCATCGACGCAAAAGGTAGTCTGAAAGTGGAGATAGAGGTGCCAAATAACCCAGATAGAGTCGCAGTAGTAGGCAGCTACATAGCAGATGGGCAGCTGAACTTCTACCTTATGGATGAAGAGGGGGTAAGCGCTTGGCAGAAAGGCTCAGCAGCCCACCTATACGACGCGGCAATCTCTCAAACCAAATATAACTTAACGCTCAAACTAAGAGCTGGGGCATACTATGCGGTCTTCGACAATCCGCAGGAGAGCCAAAGAAGCGTAGTCTTCACCATTAGCCAGAGAGTGCTGACATACCACATGAATCCACAGATGGAGATCGTACCTCAACTCACACTACTCTCAGGCTCTATACTTATACTAATAGGGCTAAAGATGGGAGGCAAAAAGAAATCAACATAACATATATGTTTAAAAGAGTCTAACCGATAGAAGTTAAGGCGAGGAGTAAACAAAATGAGTGTAGATATGGCCATTAAGATGCTGGATGAGAGCCTCGGGAAGACGGTGCTCATAAAACTTAAAGGTGGTCAAGTCATCCGAGGCACACTACAAGGCTTCGACCAACATATGAACCTGGTCCTAGACTCCTCAGAAACCATCTTAGAAGAAGGCAAAACAGAGAGGCTTGGAACTATAATAGTTAGAGGAGATAACGTGGTGATGGTCTCACCACCCTAGCCAATAGGTGAGAAGGATGACCAAAGGCACACCTTCATTCGGGAAGCGAGGTAAGCATAAAACCCACATAGTATGCAGAAGGTGCGGAAGACAAGCCTACCACATAAGGCATAAGGTATGTGCACATTGCGGCTTTGGAGCAAGCCCAAAGATGCGAAAATATGACTGGCTAGGGCAGAAGATCAGATAGGTGGAAAGTTTAACTAACACCACAATTTAAAGTAAGGTCGTAGTTGGAGTTCGTGGTAGCCTCGATAGTAGCTGGTGGTATTGCAGCAGCTTTAGGTGCATCCTACTATCTATATCGAGCCAAATATTCTCAGAAGATTAAGGCTACCCCACCTACTAAAAAAGTTAACATAACTTCGCTGGATCTGGGAAGCAGCGGAGTAGTTGAGAATAAAGTTACGGATTTAGAGCTGAAGAAGGCTAAAAGAGAGGTTAAGACACTTCTTCTAGAAAAGGAGCTGGTTTCAGGGGCTATTACACGACTCTACGAAGCTGAAGCATCAGGCAGAATAAGTAGAGAAGATCGGGAAAAGCTTTCAGCGAAGTATAGAGATCAGTTAAGAGAGATAGAGGCAAAGCTTAGCGATCTAAACTTGATAATCGAAGTAGGTGAGCTAGAAAACCTTAGGCAAGAGCTCGTAGATTTATTTGAGAGGAAGATCGCTCAGATAGAAACCAGACTAAAGGAGGCAAGAGCTCAGCTTGAGGCGATAAAAGGATTACAACCAACACAAGAAGAAACTAAGCCGAAAGCTGCCCCAGAGGAGAAGAAGGTTGAGCGTAGAAAGAAGGCGTCTGAAAGCGAAGCGGATTCAAAGATAAAGGAGATCAGAGAGGAGGTGTTAGATGCACTCGCCAGACTCGAACAGATAGACCTAGAAGGATGAAACTTGACAGAAGATCACCTCTTCAAGATGATTAAGCTTGTAGCCTCCACCGTCCAAAGGGGCTCTATAATCGGTTTAGGCAGCGGCTCGACGGTCGCAGCGTTTATCAAAGCGTTATCTGAGACAGAGAGCTCGAAGAGCATAACTGTAGTTCCCTCATCTATGCAAATAGAGGCTGTAGCCTTGGAGGCTGGGCTAAGGGTTGGAGGCCCTCATCTAATCAAAGAATTGGAGTGGGTTTTTGACGGTGCTGACCAAGTCGATAAAAGTTTGAATCTAATAAAGGGTGGAGGGGGAGCTATGTTTAGGGAGCGCATACTCTTATCTGCAGCAAAAAAATGTGTGATTATGGTTGATGAAAATAAGGTTGTTGAAAGGCTTAATAGACCTCTGCCGGTAGAGGTTTCACCATTCGCCAGATGGTATGTTAAAGATAGACTGGAGGCTATGGGAGGTAGAGCGGTGATTAGGGTTGATAAAAAGGGGTACCCAACTATCACGGAGAACGGTAATATCGTATTTGACGTAGATTTCGGTGAAATCGAAGAACCTCGTGGCCTTCACTATAAGATAAAGGATATAGCTGGTGTGGTCGATACAGGGATCTTTACTCTACCATCGCTCCGCATTTATGTTGCTCGCCTAGACGGTTCGGTCTACACGCTAGATCAAGGCTCACTTTACTGACGCTAACGCCTCCTTCAAACTTATCTGGAACGGCCCAAGCTTTCCACCAAAGTTGACTGCTGATATCTTCTTTACACCCTTTACTTCTGCAGCCGCCTTCACACCTACAGCAGTAGCCTTCTTGACAACTTCTGTAGTTACGCCGTTAAACACAATCTCATATATGCTCTTTACACCATTAGGCACCTTAGAGTCTGTGGCCACACCTTTAAGTAGTGGGCAGAAGGGGTGGTTCGTCGAGGCTGGAAGTTTATACTTCATCGAACCTACTTTTGAGCCTGATCTGCATATTCCACCTGGGAAGGTTAGTACAACCCCTTCGATCTTCTCCATCGCCTTCACAGCTTGCATAGCCCCCTTTAGAGCCGAATCTTGATCTTCACCCATAACAAGGAAGTTTCCTCCAGCCACACATCTTCTTATGCCAAACTTATTCTCTATTATGAATTCACCTTCCATAACAGGTATACGCCAAATAGTCCTTTCACCAAACTTATCCTTCTTTTCATACCCGTCACCGAACATTCTTATAGATGCGCCGAGCCTAAGCATCTTCCTAGGGTGGGGCATGGCGTCAAAAGCAGCTGTTGTAGGACAGGTTAGGATACACTGACCTATTCTTGCAATAAGTTGAGCCTTCAACTCGTGTCCTGTTCGATGGTATATCTGTATGTGTACTCCAGGCCTACCGTCTGGCGTCTTTTCAGGAGGCACAGTCGGGCCTTCCACTCCAGCCTCTGCTGGTGACATAATAATAGATGATGCGAAGCCTGTAGCTGTTTTGGCGGCTATTCTTGCCCACTCTTCATCTGCTGCTGTGATTAATATTCTGCTTGCAAGCATGGGAAATGCTTCAGCAAATGTGTCCTCAATTTCAACCTCTAATGTCATAAACGATCTAACATCTCACTACATAACTTGTTAAAAACTTTTACCAATGCATATTGTATAACAATCTGCCTTTACCGCTGAATATTTTAAAATTACTGAATGTTTTTTCTACATCTTGTCATCGCTTAGATAAGCAGAGGGGGGCGCGCTAACCTTAAATATGGTTGATGTAAAGTGAGCGAGGGTTCATCTAGGGGTTGGTTACTCCTGAAAGAATTTACAACGCCACCCTCCTACTTGAAGACGGTACTCTTTTCCATGGGCGTGGCTTCGGCTACCCAGCTATAAGGGTAGGAGAAGTAGTCTTTACCACAGGAATGGTAGGTTATACTGAAAGCATTACTGACCCCTCATATAGAGGGCAGATCTTGACGTTCACATACCCACTTATTGGAAATTACGGTGTCCCGCTTTACAGCGATGCAGACAAGTATAACATACCTCTAAACTTCGAATCAGATCGAGCGCAGGTTACAGGCGTTGTAGTTAGCGAACTCTGTAGAGCACCTAACCACTGGAGGTCTAGAAAGAGTCTTGACACCTGGCTCTATGAAGAGGGTGTGCCTGGGATTGAAGGCGTAGACACCAGAGAGCTTACTAAGAAGCTACGTGCGCAGGGTGTTATGATGGGTGTGTTAGCTGTAGCTGAAGATGAAATCGACGTTGAAGACTTGAAGAGAAGACTAGCCGGGGCTCAAAGGTATGGTGAGCAAGACTTCGTAAGCACGGTTAGTGTAAAAGAGCCTATGATCTACGGTAAAGGAGGAGATAAGGTCGTAGTTATAGACTGTGGTGTAAAGTATGGTATAATACGGGAGCTACTGAAAAGAGGCCTAAAAGTCATACGTGTCCCGCATAACACCTCAGCGTCAGAAATAATGGAGTATAACCCCAAAGGTGTGCTCATAAGCAACGGCCCAGGAGACCCTAAGATCTGCGTGAAGGCGATTAAGACCGTAAGCTCTTTAGTTGATGAAGGTATACCTATGCTCGGCATATGCCTAGGTGTGCAGATAATCGCCCTCTCACTAGGAGGAGACACATTTAAGTTGAAATACGGACATAGGGGTCAGAACAAACCATGCATCGATCTTAAAAGCGGGCGCAACTACATAACAAGCCAGAACCATGGATACGCTATCAACCCAAATTCACTAGATAAGAGTGGGTTAGATGTGTGGATGATAAACGCCGACGACAAAACGGTTGAAGGGGTGTACCATGAAGCCAAACCGATACTGGCTGTGCAATTCCATCCAGAAGCTTCACCAGGCCCATACGATACCCTCTACATATTTGACTTGTTCGCTCAAAGGATGGAGGTGAAAAACCATACCGCTTAACAGCTCTATAAAGAAAGTTGTTGTCCTCGGCAGCGGGGCCATTAAGATAGGCGAAGCGGGCGAAAGCTGCTAAAGCAGCCGCCAGTTCGACTACTCAGGTAGCCAATGTCTTAAGGCCTTCCGTGAGGAGGGTATAGAAACCGTTCTCGTAAACCCAAATATAGCTACTATTCAGACAGATAAGAAGTTAGCAGGGAAGGTTTACTTTCTACCAGTTAACGCTGACTTCGTCAGAGAGGTTATTGAGGTTGAGAGGCCTGATAGCATAGTGCTATCCTTTGGAGGGCAGACTGCTCTAAACTGCGGCATCATATTATCGAAGAGGGGAATATTAGACAAGTATGGTGTTAAGGTGCTTGGCACACCTATAGAAGGCATCGAAGCCACAGAAGATCGGGACTTATTCCGTAAGACTATGCTAGACGCTGGTATACCTGTAGCGAGAAGCGCAGCCGCCTATTCCCTTGAAGAGGCGAGAAAGATCGTGGCTGAACTAGGTTACCCAATTATGGTTCGCGTAGCATATACGCTTGGAGGTAGGGGGAGTGGGGTAGCCTTTAACGAGTATGAATTTGAGGAGATCGTTACTAGAGGGTTAGTGAGCAGCTTAACACACCAAGTGCTTATTGAAGAGTATATAGGAACTTGGAAGCAAATCGAATATGAGGTTATGAGAGACGCATATGGAAACGGTCTGACCGTATGTAATATGGAGAATATTCTAGCTATGAAAGTTCATACCGGTGATAACATAGTAATAGCCCCTTCGCAGACCTTAAACAACCGAGAGTACCATCTTCTGAGAACAGCGGCCCTAAAGGCTACAGAGGCTTGTAGAATAGTAGGGGAATGCAACATACAGTTCGCTTTAGAGCCTAATTCAGAAAGATATGTTGCTATTGAAATAAACGCCAGACTATCACGCTCATCGGCTTTAGCGTCGAAAGCGACAGGCTACCCAATAGCATACAGCGCTGCAAAGCTTATGCTGGGCTACTCGCTTTCAGAGTTGATAAATAAGGTCACTGGCATCACTACCGCTGGCTTCGAACCGTCACTCGACTATGTTACTGTAAAGATGCCCCGCTGGGATTTAACGAAGTTCGATAAAGTTACTAGAAAGATAGGCACGCAGATGAAGTCAGTAGGAGAGGTTATGGCTATTGGTAGGTGTTTCGAGGAGGCTTTACAGAAGGCTATCAGAATGCTCGACATAAGTAGGAGTGGGCTTGTAGCAGATCGGAGGCACGAGGCCTCAGTAAATGTGGATGAAATTGAAGCAAGGCTTCAGCATATGACTGATGAGATAATCTTTGACGTGGCTGATGCTCTTAAAGCAGGCTTAACAGCTGAGCGGGTAAACAAGCTGAGCAGCATCGACCCTTGGTTCATAAACAAGATCAACAACATCATCGAAATGGAAAGACTTCTGAGGAAAGCTGCAAGGAAAGTAGCTGAAGGCGCTGCGCCTGATCTGCTCCGCAGAGCCAAGCAGCTCGGCTTCTCAGACGCTCAAATCGCTGAGTGTATAGGGGTGTCTGCAGCTGAGGTTAGAGATCTACGTAAAAAACTCAATATAGTGCCGGTGGTTAAGCAGATAGATACCTTAGCCGCTGAGTGGCCTGCTAAGACGAACTACCTCTACCTTACTTACAACGGTGATGCAGACGACATTCAATTCAAGGATATGAAGAAGGTGATGGTTCTAGGTGCTGGCACATATAGGATAGGAAGCTCTGTTGAATTCGATTGGTCTACTATGAATATGGTCTGGGAGTTGAAGAACAATGGTGTTGAAGAAGTTATCGTAGTTAACTGCAACCCGGAAACAGTTTCAACAGACTACGATATGAGCGACAAACTCTACTTCGAGGAGTTGACACTGGAGAGAGTGTTAGATATCTATGAGAAGGAGAAACCTCTTGGTGTTGTAATCTCTGTAGGCGGACAGATACCGAATAACCTCGCAACCGCCTTAACAGCATACGGCGCAAAGATACTAGGAACAGAAAGCGTAAACATCGATAAAGCCGAAGATAGGGCAAAATTCAGCAAACTTCTAGATGAGCTACACATACCTCAACCAGAGTGGAGCACCTTCACATCCATAGAAGATGCTAAAACCTTCGCCAAGAAGGTCTCTTACCCAATCCTCGTGAGACCATCCTATGTGTTAAGCGGCGCCGCCATGAGAATCGTCTGGACACCGAAGCAGCTAGAGCAGTTTCTGCTAAAAGCAGCTAAGGTTAGTCCAGAGCATCCTGTTGTTATAAGCAAGTTCATAATGGATGCGCAAGAGTTTGAAATCGATGGTGTTAGCGACGGTGAAAGAGTCTATATCGGTGCTGTCATAGAGCATGTTGAGCAAGCTGGTATTCACTCTGGAGACGCTATAATGTGCATACCTCCTCAAAGGCTCCCAGCCGATGTTCAGCAACTCGCGATAGAATATGCTACGAAGGTAGCTAAGGCTCTTAGAATCAAAGGCCCATTCAACATACAGTTTCTGTATAAGGATGGTGTAGTTTATGTTATAGAGTGTAATCTCAGGGCTTCTAGATCTATGCCGTTTGTTTCTAAAGCTACAGGTGTAAACCTAATTTCACTCGCCGCTTCAGCGATGCTTAACGGTAAGATCCCACTTACCGGTAGAGGCGACTTATCTATGAAGCAGGTGTGTGTAAAAGCTCCTCAATTTTCGTTTATGCAGCTGGAGGGAGCAGACCCGCATCTAGGTGTAGAAATGCGTTCGACGGGTGAAGTCGCGTGCTTCGGCAGCAGCTTCTTTGAAGCTCTAATAAAGGCTCTGATAGCTGTAGGATACAAGATCCCTAAGCCTAATAGCAACATCTTGGTCACTGTAGGAGGCGTTCATTTAAAGGCTCGTATACTCAATCTTACCAAGAAGCTTATCGACCTTAACTTCAACGTATATGCTACTGAGCACACCGCAGAGTATTTGGAGAAGAAGGGTGGTCTGCGTGTTAAGGTGCTGAATAAGATAAGCGAACCTGAGCGTAAACCCAACATTCTAGACTATTTGGTTGAAGGTAAGCTTGAGCTTATCATAAACATACCTTCGACTACAGTTTTGGAGAAGTTTGCCAGCATGTTGGAGGATGAGTATCAGATTAGACGGAAGGCTGTTGAAACTGGTGTCCCTGTGCTAACAACCTATGAGGGTGCTGAAGCATTCGTTGAAGGGTTGAAGATGATCCATAGACGGGAGTTAAGGATACCCCTCTCTTAGGGTTTAAGAAGAATCTTCCCAAAGTGCCTACTCTCCTCCATCTTGATATGTGCGCTTCTAGCATCCTTAAGTGGGTAAATTGAATCTATTACTGGCCTTAATAATCCTCTTTCGACTAACTCTAACGATTTCAACAGGTCGAGCCTTGTTCCGAAGAAGGTTCCTATTATTGTGAGGTGCTTTGTGTAGAATGCTCTTATATCTACATCCCCGTCGAAGCCGCTTACTCCACCGAAGGTTATCATCCTACCACCTACCGATAAACATTCTAGGCTCTTCTTCCAAGTAGCGGAGCCAATGTAATCTAACACTACGTCAACACCCCTTCCTCCAGTAGCCTCCTTCACTAATCTAGGCACATCACCGCTGTAGTGGTTGAATACATGATCTGCAAAACGCTTAGCCTTCTCAGCCTTCTCAGCGCTGCCAACTGTTGTGAAGACCGTAGCTCCAACGAGCTTGGCCAACCTTGTTGCTACAGTTCCAGCACCGCTTCCACCAGCCCAGATGAGAATACTTTCACCAACCTTGAGGCCGCCTCTTTCGATTAGAGCATGCCACACAGTAGTGTAATCAACAGGTACTGCTGCATACTCCTCTAAGGGAATCTTAGGGTTAAGAGGTATAAGGTTTCGTACAGGTACATTCACATACTCCGCATAACCTCCATCTGTGTGGAAACCTATCATCTTCAGCGATTGACAGCGGTTTTCTCTACCCGAGAGGCAGGCTGGGCATCTACCGCAGGTTATCGCGCTGTAGACAAGTACAGGTGTGCCTATTGGAAGATTACCTCCTTTCTGCTCCTCTACGTAGCCTACAATGTCGACACCGAGTATATGTGGTAGAGTCGCTGTAGTCTTTACAACCCCTCTCCTTGCTAGGATGTCAAGCCTATTTAACGCGCATGCTTCAACCTTAATGAGCGCTTCACCTTCTCCAATTGTCGGTTTATCTCTCTCTTCGTAGATCAGCCTATCGGCTTCACCGTGCTCATAATATACTACCGCCTTCATCCAAAATAGTATGATAGACTGCTTATTAATAAGCACCTCTTAAACATAATGAACCTTGAATATACGGATCTACGTATATGCGATGCATCAAGACTACCCAAAGAAATGCACTTCAGCGAAGATGTGTAGAATGAAACTAGCACAGCCAATACACAGACTAAGCAGCATACGCCAAAAGATGATTATACTCGATCCAACCTCAAACAGTACACTTACACCAAAAGAGGATCTGACTCAAGGTCTACTCGTCATAGACTGCTCGTGGCAAAATGTTGACAAAGTCTTTCAACACAGAATCAGAGGCAGAAGATTAAGACTACCCCTCCTTCTAGCAGCTAATCCCATAAACTATGGGCAGATAGGTAAACTTAGCTCGCTGGAGGCTGCTGCAGCAGCACTCTACATAACCTCGAATAAGGCTCAAGCAGAAGACCTGCTTAAAATCTATAAATGGGGCCCAACCTTCTTATCCTTAAACAAAGAACTCCTAGACGCTTATTCAGAGGCAGCGAGTGAAGAAGATGTTTTAGATGTTGAAAGAAAAGCGTTTAGATTATTTGGGGGAAAGAGTTAAAGCCGCTGCCAAGATGTAGTGGGTATATGGTTAGGGTAGAGGTTCTGACGTCCCCAAACTGTACATACTGCACCGTGTTAAAGATGCGTGTAAACAAAGTTGTAGAGGAGTTGAAGGCAAAGAAGATCGATGTTGCTGTAAAAGAAGTTGACGTGTTAAAGCAGCCTGAAATCAGATTAAAATATGAGATAACATCTGCACCAGCCTTAGTGATAAACGGTAAGCTGATATTTATTGGCTTACCACGGGAAGATGAGATTAGACATAGAATAGAAGAAGCGGCGGTGAAAGAAACTTGAATAACTTAGCAGAGGAACTATACCTAACCTGGCTCATACCAAATCAGCTAGCAGCCTGCAGAAGACCTAGAAACATAG
>CALJAQ010000019.1 GCA_938029515.1 uncultured Nitrososphaerales archaeon | reverse complement strand
ACACACCTTACAGTGCGTGTGGGGCGGTATCAAAAATTTCTGCTGCGACATCTCCACTCAACCTACTATCAACGTGCCTATATCTCTACCTACTAACACCCCTCTTATAGACTCTGGGCTGCATCTGATGATGCGGGTAGGTATCTTAGAGCGCTCTATAATCTTCAGAGCCAAAGGATCCATCAGCTCATAGGTTCCAGCGTGTATTGCGCCTCCTTCTAACATGCGCCTTAACTCAGCTACAGTAACCTCTTTGAGAAGCTTAGCGTCGCTAAACCTTTTAGGATCCTTATCATAGATACCGTCCACATCAGTAGCATTTATGAGGATGGTCGCCGAGAGGCGCTCAGCGAGAAGTGAAGCAACAGCGTTAGTACTCTGCCCCGGTTGAAAACCACCGGCAACAACCACTTTACCTGTAGATGAGGCTTTAACCGCCTCCTCTAGCGTATCTGGAGGATAGGGGTAGGCTAAAGAGCCTAATGTGGTAATTAGGAGCCTGGCGTTTATTCTTGAGACCTCTGTTCCGATTTCATCTAAAGTGGCTTGATCTGCACCTATCTTCCTAGCAGCGTCTATATAGCGCCTCGCTGCTTCCCCTCCCCCTGTAACCACCGTTAACCCTTCTAATTCTTTAAGAGCGTCTGTAAGCACCTCAGCTATAGCTTTAATATCCTCAGCGTTCCTGTCGAATAGACTTCCCGTAAGCTTGAGTACAACCTTATCCTTGCGCTTCAGCCTCATCTTGCTGGAAGATAGAGGCAATAGGTTATATTCTTAGCGCTTTCTATACGCTTAAAAATATCTTTACTCAATGCACGTGTTGGATTAGTTTGCTACTAAAGAATCGTAGTGAAGACGGTGTGGTACTCAAGACTATTAACCTTAGAAAGGATTATGTGGCTGGTAAAGAGGTGTATTCGGCCTTAAAAGGGGTCTCGTTGAGCTTAAAGCGTGGTGAACTCGTTTCTGTTGTGGGACCGTCGGGTAGCGGTAAATCTACTCTGCTGAACCTCCTGGGTGCCTTGGATAGACCGACTTCAGGCAAAGTCTATATTGATGGAGTAGACATCTATAGTCTTAACGACAAAGAGTTGGCTGATCTGCGCAACCGGAAGATCGGCTTCGTCTTTCAATCATTCAACCTAATACCACGCCTCAGCGCGCTTGATAACGTGCAGCTACCTTTACTTATAAGAGACGTTGGTGCAGAGGAAAGAAGAAAGAGGGCGATCAATGTATTAACGGCGGTAGGGTTAGGCAGCAAGATACATAGAAAGCCTAGCGAGCTCAGTGGAGGTGAGCAGCAAAGAGTCGCTATTGCAAGAGCCTTGGTCACCAACCCTTCAATAATCTTAGGCGACGAGATAACTGGTAATCTTGACAGCAAAACAACCCAAGAAATCGTCGAACTTTTACAGGAGTTGAATAAGAATTTTAACACAACCTTTATAATAGTTACACATAACATGGATGTAGCCAACCAAACACATCGAATAATAAGACTTAGAGACGGTGTAGTAGAGAAAGACATAAGCCTAGGGAAGACACACTTCTAGTTGAGGCTACGTTGTTCAAACTACTAAGACTCTCCTACCATGCGCTAATAGAAAGAAAACTTAGGGCGGCCATCACCATAATCATGGTAGTTGTAGGCACAGCCCTACTAACAGGGTTAAACAGCATGTCAGCTGGGTTAAACGACTATCTAGTGAAAGAGTTCAGCACACTCGGAGCCAACGTAATAATAGTTATACCCGGGGGGCTTAGAAGCGGAGCGGCAGCTAAGATCACCGACCAGACAGCATCGCTAGTAGAGCAGATACCTGGAGTAGTTTTAAGCGAACCTTTTATACAGCAGGTGCTCACGGTTAAATCTTCAGGCAAGTCTATAACAGCTACCTTAGTAGGGATAGACCGAAGCAGACTTACAACGATCTTTCCAACTCTAAGGTTAAAGGAGGGGAGATTCGGCTCACAGAACGAACCGACAGCTCTCGTAGGCAACCTTATCAGCAACCCTCCTGATGAGAAGGATTTCATAAATGTGGGTCAAGTTATCACCCTTGAAGTAAGCAGTGTAGTAGAAGGTAGGCGCATAGTAGAGAGCAGAAACCTGCTTGTTGACGGTGTTCTTGACTACATGGGTAGCCAAGGGATGTTCATACCTATAGATCGCATGGTCTTTACATCTACGCAGACAGCCAACAGCTTCCTAGGTAGGGGTGGGAAGTATGATGGCCTCTATGTCGTAACTGAAAACGCTGATGTAGTAGACGCTGTGTCAAATGAGTTAAAGGAGATCTTTGGCGGGGGAGCTGAAATATTTTCTTCTATGTCAATAATCAGAACCATTCAAAGCATAACTGGAACCATAAACACCTTCCTAGGAAGCATAGCGAGTGTATCTCTCGTTGTAGCGGCTGTAGGGATCTTTGCAGCACTTTACACATCGGTTCTAGAAAGAACACGTGAGATAGGGCTTCTTAAAGCCATAGGGTTTCCAAAACTATCGGTCATTCAACTATTTTTAGGTGAAGCGTTGTTAATAGGGGTGATAGGGGGTATAGTGGGCAACGTAGGTGGGGTAGGTGCAGCCTATCTTCTTATAGGGCTATTAAGCGGGAACAGTACATCATTCCAAGAATTTAACCCAGGCAGCTCCCACGCGTTTACTATTCAGCCGGTCTTCTCACCTGATATGTTGTTTACAGTTTGGCTCTTCAGCGTAATTCTAAGTTTGATAGCTGGGGTTTACCCAGCTTGGAGGGCTGCTAGCCTAGATCCGGTTGTAGCCTTAAGAAAAGAGTAGATACTTACTCAACCATTTTAAGCAGATCAGCAGCGGTTATTATACCCACGATCTTACCCTTCTCCGCAACCAAGACCGCCTTACAATACTTTACAAGCGGAATGATCGCTCTAGCAGGAGTTGATGCATCAACTACGGGCGGAGGCGCATCAGTTATCTGAGAAACCAAGGACTTACCTACTCGTTCCGGATCCCCACTCATCATCTTCCTCATAATCCCCTCTTCTGTGATGAGCCCAATCAACCTTTCACCATCGAAGACAGGAAGCTGGCTGAAGCCATGCTTTCTCATCAGCTCAGCAGCGTAAGCAGCCGTATCTTTCACAGAGGCGGATACTACACTCCTGCTACATATATCACCTGCCTTCTGCGAGTTCTTAGCTTCAAGCCCATTAAGAACTTCAAATATCTTCCTAGCAGTTTCGTAGCTCGGCTTACTTCTACCAGATTCAATCTGATTAATCAGAGAGGTGCTTACCCCCACAAGCGCCGCTAACTTTCTCTGCGTTAAACCAAGCCTCAGCCTAATCCGACGAATCTCCTCCAGCTTCGGAAGCATTGCCACCTATATTTCTTTACGACGACTAGCTTTTAAACTTGTTTAAGCTTGGTTCCGTTTCTCTTCGGTAGATAGATGGGCAACGATCTCTTCTATCTACTGTGTTAACACCTCACCATCAACTTTCAGGATTACCTTTTTACGTGGTTCGTGCACCACCGCCTCAGCTACAAAGCGTTTGACCTGAACATTGCACCCTCCTTACCATCATTAACATCTTCAAGCTCCCTAGACTAGCTATAAAACACATATTCAATAAAATCTCACCCTTCCTAACCAGCACCTTATTACACCTCTCCTAACCCTATCAGACAATGCGTCTAGAAAACATCAGCCACAGTAAATCTGCAAGCAACACAACAATTCAACACACTACTTTAATCTGTAAGTTTATAAGGCGTTATTAGGAAGAGTTTTTGAAGAAGGTTGGATGAGCTGCTGATAAGCTTGATCTGTTGACCTAAGGGTGAAATGTTGTGCCTAGTTCTAGTTCTGTCGCATCATATAAGGTGAAGCGCCTTCTTAGCGAGCTCTCTGGGAAAAAGGGGAGAGGAACCGAGCTTATTTCACTGTATATCCCACCGAAGAAGGCTTTGTATGAAGTTATATCAGCTTTAAGAGATGAATATGGTACAGCGTCTAACATCAAATCTGATTCAACAAGAAATCATGTGATGGATGCTCTTGTTAAAACTATGCAGAGGCTTAAGCTATATAAATCGACACCTGAGAATGGTTTGGTTATCTTCTGTGGCGCTTTACCTACTGACGGCCCAGGGAGCGAAAGCATATTCCTATATGAGGTCTTCCCACCTAAGCCTGTTCAGACCTACCTTTATCGATGTGATGACCACTTCCATCTTGATATATTGAA
>CALJAQ010000018.1 GCA_938029515.1 uncultured Nitrososphaerales archaeon | reverse complement strand
TTTCAGAGCCCTTCCCAACTCTTCTAGCAGCTTCTCTAACCCCATCTGAAAGTAGCTTACCTAAAGCCCCATCTCTGTATGCAATCTTCTTGACAGTGGTCAACAACCCTTCATCACTTCCAAACTTCAGATTCAGCCCATCCAAGTCACTCTTTGAAATAGCATTCTTCTCATAAGCCTCCATAGTCCAAGATATAGTAAGCCCAGTTGAAATCGTGTCAAGACCCAGATCGTCACATAGCATGTCAGCAGCGATAATAGGCCTAGGATCACCTATCTTGCAGGCGCTACCGAATGCGTAAATTGTCTCATACTCAGGCCCATCCGTCACAGCGCCAGCATAAGATCCATCCTTGACCAAGGTTAGTTTTGTGCACCTTATTGGACACTGGTTACAGCCTGTATCTTTGACAACAAACCTCTCTCTTAACAAAGGGTAGCTTATATCAGCAGCTTTATCGAAGACGGATTCACGCCAGTTGGCTGTGGGCAAGATCCCCCAAGCGTTATTCTTTATCGGCCCGGATTGGGTGCCTGTCTGTCGAAACTCTTTCCATGGACCTGGCTGTATCCCCACGTTCCTGAACGCTTCTTTTAACGCTTCATCAAATTTAGCCTCATCTTCTACTGTATATTCTTTTGAACCTTTGACCGCTACCGCCTTGAGCAGTTTTGAACCCATCACAGCGCCTACACCACATCTTGCTGAGGCTCTTCGGTCATCTGAGATTATGCCCGCGATCTTAACAAGCCTCTCTCCAGAGGGGCCTATCATTATGGTTCTATAGTCGCATCCTAATGTCTCTCTTAGAAGTCTGGTTGCTTCGAATACCGGTATACCCCAGAGCCAGCTCGCGTCTCTAAAATGTAGTTCACCATCCTCTATCTGCAGGTATGTTGGTTTATCCGCTTTACCCTCTATCACTAAGCCGTCGTATCCTGCCTTCTTTAACTCTAATCCGAAGGCTCCTCCTGAGACTGAGAAGCCGTAGATGCCTGTTAGCGGAGATTTTGTTGTGATTATAAAGCGGTTTGTGCTGGTGGGCACTTTTGTTCCTGTTAGGGGCCCTGTGGTTATTATGATCTTGTTTTCTGGGCTTAGAGGTTCAACACCTTCTTTGACTTCGTCGAAAAGTATCTTGGCGCCAAGCCCTCTACCACCGATGAAACGCTCAACATCAATCTCCTTTAAAGGTTCTTCAAGAGCAGTCTGTGAGGTTAGATTTACTCTAAGCAGTTTCGAGCAGTAACCTTTGTATTTAAAACCGCTCAATTTGTCTCAACCTTTACGCATCTATCTCTAATAGATTTTAATTCCCCTTATAAGCTCTTTTCTGACATCCGCCAGCAAATATCGGAAGTATTGTCACCTCATCACCATCCTTCAACGCTTGCTTCTCGTTCAAAGCGGGGCGCCCATTCACAAATATATCAAACCCAGGATATAGTCTACCTGTTCTCGGGTCGCATAGCTTCTCTTTAAAGAGCGGGTATCTTCCTTTCAGAACCTCTATCACATCAAGGATATCGTAGGCATCTACGACAGCTTCACTTTCCCCACCTGTAAATATTCCCAGCCCCAACATCTTGACTAGTATTCTTGCGAACTCTCTGAACCTCCTAGGTTAACATCTACGTATAGTACTCTCTACCACGTTTAATTGTGTTATAGAATTCCATATCATGTGCTAGGAATATCTTCCCACCGGTCTCTTTAGCGATTCTCTCAAGTTTGAGTATAGATTCGTATTGGGCCATCGGGTCTAGATGTATTCCGCCAACTATGCGCTTCTCTAAGTTGGCGCGTGTGCTTATAACGTCGCTTTCGATTATTATCGTATTCAGCTCCTTACTCTCTACGATAGGTATCTGATGCCCAGCGCTGTGCCCAGGGGCTAGGACCGTTCTAAGCCCATCAACTATCTTTTGATCCCCGCTGACACACTCCCATTTTACCCATGGTATATCGAATGTTGGTCTGCTGTATCCTATAGCTTCAAACGGTTCAGGCACGTAAGCGTGCCTCAGCTCCTCCTTCTGCACAATTACTCTAGCGTTCTTGAATAGGTATAGGTAGCCTGCGTGGTCGAAGTGGAGGTGAGTTATGACCACAATATCTATATCTTCTGGCTTCACACCGATTAAAGCGAGTTGTTTGTCAAGCCGCTGCTCCTCACTCTGCTGAGGCTTCTCCCAGCTATAGTATTGTAGAGCATTTTCAAGGCTGTAGCCAGTATCTATCATAATCTTTGCTTCGTCGCTCTCAACATACGTGCACCAAACTGGGAAGCGGTACGGTTTGCCTATATTCACCTTCCAAGTGAAGTATGACATATCTATTTCGAGTGTACCACAATCTAGTATGTGGATACGCTTGATCAAGCCTCTCACTTCTTTCTTACCGATGGAAGAATTAAAATACTTTGAGCCTTATAAGCGCATCAATCTCGAATAAAAATTAGAGATATTATTGGGTTTCAATCTCCTTTTTGAGTCTAGTAAAGTAGTGTGCGAATGGTCTATAAGCAAGGTGGGTCCATTTGCCGAAGGGCACCTCAGCCAATAGCGGCACAACCACAGCGAGGTGTATGGAGAAGATTATGTATGTTGGGAGAGGCCAGTTAAGCGCTATAAACATGTGGATTAACATGCCTGTTATCGATGTGAGTAAGAGAAGTATGAGAAACATCCAGTCTGTGTGGTGTGAATGTTTCCTAAACTCCTCTTTCTTCCTCAACCTTCCTATGATAGCGTAGAGGGTAGCGTATGTTAAGGTTGCGAATCCGAAGTAGCCTGCTAGACGCAGCGGGTTATTTAAGGGGAGTATGGTATTAACTAACGTGTAAGGCAGCAGAACTGCGAAGAGTATGAATAGGCTTGTATAACCCCACATGAGGATTAGGTGGTTAATCCAAGCGCGCTTAGATGCGCATCTGGAGTAACCTGCTTGCGCTAGGAACTCTGAGACCACGTGCTTCAATGCTGTGAAGTATGTGCTTAATGGTATACTCCTTCCGCTACCTCTCTTCTTCACAGTAAACCAGTACATTCGAGCAAGGTTGCTTAGCAGTAGAGAAGCGAGCAGCACACCGTATACTATTCCCCCGTTATGTACAATCTCTATTGGAGCAAATGCTGTGAGCTCAACTCTGTCTGTAATTATTGGTCCGTGTAGAAGCCAGACTAGGAGCAGAGTTATGAACGCTAGACCTAATGTGAATATTGCCGAGGCCTTCTTTGAGTTGTAAAGCATACGTGAGACACCAGTCCAATCATAGTTGGTTATTAGATGCCTTCGCATAGACATAATCGACTCCGCAGGCTCAACACCTTTAGGGCAGCTTATGGAGCAGTCTCCACAGTAGTAGCAGAGCCAAGGCCCGGTGTGCTGAAGCCTAGCTTCACCACCACTATCCCTACTATCTACGGAGAAACGGTAGAGTGTTGTAACGGCGGCCGGCCCTGGGAACTCAGGGTTTGATTTGACGACTGGGCAGGCGGAGTAGCAGAGCCCGCATTTTATGCATAACGTTGTATTCCAATATCTTTTGAGTTCATCAGGCTTCTGGATGAACTCTGTCTGCTTCTTCATCTCTTCATCCGATTTAATGAGGTAAGGTTGGATAGGCTTATACTTGTCAAAGAACGGTTTTAGGTCTGGGACTAGGTCTCTGATCAAGGGGAGGTTCTGCATCGGCGTAACCGTTATGGTGTCTGAGCCTAAGTCAAGGATTTGTGTGTAGCAGGCTAGAATGTGTCTTCCGTTAGCTATGACTGAGCAGCTCCCGCAGATGCCCATTCTGCAGGAGTGTCTGATGGTTAGCGTCCCATCTAAGTTGTCCCGCACGTAAAGTAGTGCATCAAGCAGCGTCATACCTTTTTTCACAGGCACTCTATATGTTGATGTTGTAAAACGCCCTTTCTCCGGCTGGTATCGCTGCACGTTGAGTGTAATCGTCTTCTCTTCTACCAACAGGTTTGACCCCTTTAATACTTTCTCTCGACAGGCCTCCACTTCGTTATAGTGACTGGTGTGTATTCAAGTCTAGGTCCGCCTTGTGTGTAGTAGGCTAGGGTGTGTTTAAGCCACTCTCTGTCATTACGCTCCGGGTAATCCAGTCTTGAATGCGCACCTCTTGACTCCCTTCTGTTCAGCGCCGAGAATGCTGTAACTTCAGCTAGATCAAGCATGAAGTCCAGCTCAAGAGCGTTCACTAAACCTAGGTTAAACAGCCTTGAACTGTCCTCAACTTTAGCCCTTCTGAACCTCTCTTTTAAAGCTCTAATCTCCCTAACAGCATCTGTTAACCCCTGCTCATCCCTGAAGATCCACACCTTATCATTCATGATATTACTCATCTCCTTTCTAAGCTCAGGAACCCTCTCGCCGCCCTCATTCCCCAAAACTTGGTCAAAGACACGCTTCTCCTCCTCTCTAAGCCTGTCATTAGGTAGATCTGGAAGAGTTGAGGAGAGGGCTAGTTTCGCCGCTTCTTCACCCGCAACAGCGCCGAAAACCAGACATTCAGCAGTAGAGTTGGAGCCTAACCTATTGGCGCCGTGTAAGCTGAGGCATGCGCATTCACCTGCAGCAAATAGATGAGGTAAAGGTGTTGCCGCCCTTATGTCAGCTCTTATACCACCCATCGAATAATGCGCAGCAGGCGCTACAGGGATATGTTCACGAGCAGGATCTACATTCACCAACCTTTGCGCTACTTCACGTATAAAAGGTAGGCGTTCGTTGATCTTTCCTTCACCTAGATGTGTGAGGTCAAGCGCTAGGTACGGTCCATCTGGCCCAACGAAGGCTCTTCCCTCCATCATCTCGATCATTTCAGCCCTCGAGACTATATCACGTGGAGCCAGCTCCATCTTCTCCTTCGCATACTTTTCCATGAAGCGCTCGTTTTTGCCGTTGAGTAGGTATCCGCCTTCTCCACGCGCAGCTTCACTTATCAACACACCACTAGGCACAAGGGCTGTCGGATGAAATTGAACAAACTCCATATCCTCTAAAGGTACACCAGCCCTATAGGCTAAAGCCATACCATCGCCTGTAGCGGTATGTGAATATGTTGTGAAGCGATATATTCTGCAGGCGCCTCCTGTAGCCATTATTATCACTTTTGCTCTAAATGCGCACATCCTTCCAGTTTTAAGTTCTATAGCGGTTACGCCCTTTGCGCGCCCTTCTTCAGCTATTAAAGATGAGACGAACCATTCGTCGTAAAATTTTATGCTATCATACGCTAAGGCCCGCCCATACAGCGTATGCATTTCTTGAAAGCCTACTAAATCTGCTGAATAACAAGTTCTATTAAAGCTGTGCCCACCGAATGCTCTTTGAGCTATCTTTCCGTCTTCAGTTCTGCTCCAAGGCATCCCCCAATGCTCTAGCTTTATAAGCTCCATACTAGCCATTTTTACGAAGAATTCTACCACGTCTTGATCTGCCAAGAAGTCGCTTCCCTTCACAGTATCATAAGCGTGCAGCTCGTAGCTGTCCCCCTCCCTCATCACAGCCGCTGTACCACCCTGGGCGCAGACTGAGTGCGACCTCATAGGGTACACTTTTGAAACTACTGCAATGTCTAGGTTTTTGCTTATTTCTGAGGCTGCGATTGCTGCTCTGAGGCCTGCGAGACCTGCGCCGACGATTGCTATGTCGTGGGTATAAACCTCCAATCCTCTAACATCTAATTATGACATTCATCATATAAGGGTTTAATTAATTAAGATTGTTAAAGACATTATGCAT
>CALJAQ010000017.1 GCA_938029515.1 uncultured Nitrososphaerales archaeon | reverse complement strand
CACGTGCCTGAGGCTGGAAGATATTATCGCCCCTGGTGTGATAGTAGCCCATTCGAGTCTTGTAGGCGTTGCGGCGGAAAGGAGTTTATCGGCGATACTAGAACCTTTGATACGTGGATGGATTCTAGCATTTCCCCTCTTTTTATCTCAGGTTATAAACGAAATATGGAACTCTTCGAAAAGGCTTATCCAGCAACCATAAGGCCTCAAGGTAAGGATATCGTCAGAACCTGGCTTCACTACACTATGCTTAGATGTTATCAGATAACTGGTAAAGCGCCGTTTAAACGTGCTTGGATCATGGGGTATGGAGTCGATGAGAAGGGGGAGAGGATGAGTAAAAGCAAAGGAAACGTCTTAGACCCAATCCCTATTCTTAAGAAGTATGGTGCTGATGCGTTCAGGCTTTGGTCTGCTTCAGAAGCGAGCTTAGGCTCTGACTTTAGATGCTCTGAAGCTAAAATAGCATCTGTGCAAAAATATATGACTAAGCTATGGAACCTCCTCAGATTTATTTCGAGCTTCCCTGTTGTAGAAGAGGGTGAACTAAAATCGACTGACATGTGGGTTTTAGCGGAGCTCTCTAATCTGGTGGATGCATGTAGAAAGGGGTATGAGGAATTTAACTTCTTCATACCAGCCAATAGGCTTCGCGAGTTCGTGTGGAAAATCTTTGCATCACATTACGTTGAGATGGTGAAGCCGAGGGCATATAGGGTTGATGACCCCTCTGGGCAGAAGGCTGCTTGGTTTACTCTGCACACCTGCATGAAGAATATTCTCCTTCTCCACGCACCGATAACACCTTTCATAACAGACTACTTTTGGTGCAGATTATATGGCAAAGAAAGCATACATAAGCAGAGTTTTCCGGAGGCGGTGTGGGATAGATCCTTAGCCTCGAAGACTAAGGAGATAATAGAATTTAATTCACATGTATGGAATATGAAGAAGAGTTTAGGAAAGTCTCTTAAAGATCCTATTAAGGTTGACATACCTTCTTCTCTCTCCATCTTTTCGTCAGACCTTATCTCGATGCATAATATTGTTCAGTAGACATGGTTGTGAAGAGATACATCATTACGTTAGCTTATGGCGCTCTTTCAGAGGCTGAGTTAGAAGCATACTCTACACTTCTTAACTTAGATTATCTGGTATTGGGGAGGGTAGGTAGGTGCTGCATAATTGAAGTAGAGATGCTACCTCAACAAACCTGGTTAGAGTTAGGTGGGCTGCACAAGGTTGCAGAAGTATTCGCTGAAGTAAAGAGTGATGAAATCAATAGACTGAATCTAGAGGCACTTACAGCACTCACAGATAAGATGAAGTGGGCTGTGAGCACATATTCAGAAAGCCGATCTTCAGCTCTAAAGTTTTCTGAAGATTTGCGTGAAAGTATCAAAGAATACCTTAAGGGTAGAGGGGTTGTTAAGACCAAGCTACTTAGAGGGAAGATACGTAAAGTGGATTCAAATTGGGAGTATGAGGTATCTTCACAGCTGCTGCAGAAGGAACATGTCATAGAAGATGGGTTTGAAGTTGTGGCGGTTAAGCTAAAGAGTTGGCTTGTAGGTAAGACCGTAGCGGTTGTAGATCACATAGGCTATAGGCAGCGGGATCTAGAGAGGCCGATACAAGACCCTACGATAACTATACCCCCTAAGTTAGCTCGGATTTTGGTTAACCTCACTGCGTGTAAAAAAGGAGAGACTCTTCTTGACCCCTTCTGCGGCTTAGGCACTATACTCGGCGAGGCTGCTATTAGGGGGTTGAATGTTATTGGCGTGGATGCTGAACCTAGTAGAGTAGAGGGGGCGCGTAAGAACCTCAGATGGCTCTTAGAGAAATATGGTATTAGAGATGCTAGTGTCGAATTGTTTCAAGGGTATGCTGAAAACCTAAACAGGATATTAAAGAGAAGGGTTGTTGACGGCGTCGCTACAGAGCCTATACTTCTACCGCCGCTAAAACACCTACCAACAGAGCAAGAAGCTAAGAGAATGCTAGAGCGGTCAAGCGCAATCTACTACAAGAGCTTGCCTTCAATAAGCAGACACCTGAAAACAGGTGGTAGACTTGCTATAGTGTTACCCTGTGTTAAGAGTAGAAGCAGACGCATACTCTCCTTTGACATAAGCAGAGAAGCAAGTAAAGTAGGTTTAAGATTATATCCCTTAAAGTCGGTCAAGAAGTATCCACTGTTGATTGAAGATCCAAGTCAAAGGGTGATGAGGGGGATTCATCTTTTTGAAAAGGTATTTGGCTAACCTTGTCTATGTAAGGCTAAGATAGCTTTTCTGAACAACCCTAGGATTAAAGATACTTCTCTGTATGTTGGGTGGCTTCTGTTTACAAGCATCTTTATAGCGTTCCGCAGCATCTGAAGCTTATGCTTTGGAAAACCAGATAGATCCGCTAACTCAAGAGCAGAGTTCAACAGCAGTGTCCTCATACTCCTTGGCACCTCTGCTTTTTTAACCTTCGGAGAAGAGGTGATAGAGATTATGTATAATATTATGGCTGCAGCGTGTGATATGTTCAAGGTTCTGTAGGCTGTACTTGTAGGTATAGAGATTACTAAGTCACATAACTCGAGCTCCTCATTCGTCAGACCTATGGTTTCCCTACCTAGGAGAATGCAGATACTACCTTTACTCTGTAAGATGCGTTTTGCAGCAGCCTCTGGTGAGAGCGCCGAACGCCTTATGTTCCTTGAACCGCCTGGAATAGATGTAGTGCCTATAACCAAGTCAAAGCTCTCAAACACCTCTTTAAGCGACATCACTTTAGCTGCTCTTAAAACATCTGCACCACGTGAAGCGTAAGGTAGAGCTTCATCTAAGTTAAATGAAGGCCCTATAAGAATCAGCGATTGAAGCCCAAAGTTCTTAACTAGCCTAGCAAGGTGCCCCACATTAACAGCGTAAGTAGGCTCAACCACAGCAAGCGAAAGTTTTCTTACCCCCATATCAGACACGCCCTTCCCTCAAAGATCTTATCTAACCTTACTATCTACTTATATGATGCGCAGGATGGTAAATGCCGACCAACCTACCTGAGCAAGCTAAGGCAAAATGGGCTGAAGCCATAGCTGCCAAAGACCCGGCGCAGAAGCTCAGACTGCTTAAAGAGTTCTATTCAAGCTTCCCTAAGCATAAAGGGACAGAAAGACTCGAGATGTCGATAAAGAGGCAGATAGCAGCCCTCGAAGAAGAGCTTGAGAAAGCTAGGCTTCGCCGTAAAACATCAGCAAGAAGCAAGTGGGTGGTCAGGAAGGAGGGGGCGCTACAAGCAGCGATAATGAGCAGCTTAGAAACCTCACTCACCTTCTTTAACACCATATCATCACAAGATGCTGAAGCGCATGAGGCGCTGGCTTCACCTCTTGTCGGCGTGCTTAAAGGCGCTGGCTTGACTATACAGCTAATTTTAACACCGTTTGACGAGCAGATAGGGTGTGAGAAGCAGGAGCGCTTCCACAGCATAGCTAGAAACAGCGACATAATCTTAACACCACTAAAAGATGAAGGAGAAGAATACGTTAATACATTAATAAAATGGTTTGAAGAGCATAATATCGAAGTTAAAAAACCTAATCTGGATGTAGGGGTTAAACAGACCCCCTCAGGGGGAATAAGAGTAGTTGGCAGTTCAAACTATCTAAATGAGGGGGAAATCGTAGACTTCCTGAGATCGTATATGATTAGAAACGCTATAGTGGAGGTTTCAAAGACCGCAACTTTAGACGATCTGGAGGCAGCGGTCTTCGGCAGAGAGGTTAGAAACCTACAGTTCATACCACTAACATCAAAAGCTACAGATATGTTGAGGAGAATGGGTTTCAGCAACACTATATCTCTTCCAACATTTGAACAAGATGAGCTCGTAAATAGGATCGTAGCCAAGTTGGGTAAGATTAGGGTCTATACGAAGGCGCCTAACTCTCAGCCAGCAGATAAACCCACCCTTCTTAAAGAAGGTGCTACGATTTTAGATCTCGCTACTGAGATACATAAAGACTTTCTGAAGTTCTTCAACTACGCTAGATTGTGGCGTAGAGGTCTACCAGAAGGGGTGAAGGTTGGCAGAAACTTCAAGTTAAAGGATGGAGATGTTGTTGAGCTTCATATGTCTTAGTCGAACGTAAGCTCGTATGCATAAAGGTCTTCGTAAAATAGATGCTTTGAAGCGATGCGTCTTATCTTAAACCCTAAGGCCTGTGCGCCTTTGATCAATTCATCTTGCGGAGATAAGCTTGTGGAGATGATGAGCACTTTACCTCCAACCTTAACCACCCTTGCACATTCTTTAAGCCAGTTTAATGTAACCTCTAATCCCTTCTCACCGCCATCCACAGCCCTATCTTCGATAGTTAACGATGGTAGGTAAGGTGGGTTGAACACGATCAGGTCGAAGGCTTTAGCTTTAAATGGTTCTGCGGATGAACAGCACAGTACTTCAAAGTTAGTCAACCCCTTCTCTTTTAAGCGAAGCCTTGCTTGATTTAGAGAACTTCTATCCACATCAACACCGATCACGAATACGCAGCGTTGAGCGAGAGACTCTAACACAAACCCAACACCACACCCTATCTCCAGAGCTAAACTAGCTGAAAGAGAGTCTACAACATTTCTAAGAAGGACGCTGTCTTCACTAGGCTTATAAGGCTCCAAAGTGGTCCACTAACATTTTAGCCAATTCAACAACCTCTTTTGGTGTTAAAGATGCTACACGCTTGGTTAGGAGAGCTGGTTGCAGTGGTAAAGTGCACACCTCAGCGTTCTTTGTCAACATCTTTAGGGCTGTCAAAACCTTTTTCCTTCTTAATGTAAAGAGTTTGTATACGGTTTGTACAACTTCTTTACTAAGGCTTCGATTTGGCTTCGGTGTTATTAATACAAGAGTGGATTGAACCTTTGGTTTAGGTGTAAAGGCATCAGGTGGAACATCTCTGATAGGTGTAATATTGAAGGAGTATCGGGCTAAGACGGATACAGCCTTATAGCATCTCCCCCCAACTTCGGCTAGCATCTTTTCAACAAACTCCTTCTGAAGCAGCACTACAGCTCTTTTAAACTTCTTATTAAGAAGCCACCTTACGAACCTTGTTGAGCAGTAATAGGGTAGGCTTGAGACAAATACATCAAACTTTACATCCATATCAAAACCGTCTCCTCTAACCAGCCTTAGATTTTTCTTATCCAACCTACTTAGCGCAACACGATATAATGCTTCATCAACTTCGCATGATACTACACTGCCAGCAAGGCTACAGAGCCTCTCCGTCAATACACCACTACCAGTTCCGATTTCATACACAACTTCAACACCGTTTAACCCAGCAGCCTCAACCATATCTTCAACGACATCCAAATCTACAAGAGTATGCTGCCCTAAGAGCCTATACCTTTTCATTTCTTCACAATCAAGTTTACTCTACAGTTCCCAGTCAGCTCCTCAACCACCCTCTTAGCTAAAAGCTTAGCAGGGTCTCTTAAACCAACCCTCTTCTGAACATCCTCAAACGAGACAAAAGGTTTCTTACTCCGCTGCTCAAGTATCTGAAACATAAAGGTCTTACCTATACCGGGTATAAGCTCAAGCGCATGCAGCCTCGGTGTTAAGGGTTGAAGCTCGTTAAAAAGCGCCACAAACCTTTTCTCATTGCTTAAGACGAGCTGCTCAACAACCCTAGGTAGCTCAGCTTTAGCATCTGATGTTAGATCATCGTAGTTCAAGCGCCCTAAGACGCTCAGCACCTTCGTCCTACCTTCTTTCCCTATATATATCCGCTCACCTACTTCAAAAGACGCGCTTTCAATAGCAAGTATCTCTAGGAGTGTAAGCCGCTCTTCACCTAGAGCCTGCACTAACGGCCCCTCCCTACCCTTTATTACTGAAGAGCGCCCTCGGCGCAGGAAGTCAAGCACGTAAGCATATTCCTCATACTTCTTACCCACGGTTGGTAGATAACTCAAGTTGCAACACCAGCATCTTTAGTTTACTAAACTCTACTAATGTAGATCCAGGCAAGATTGTGGCTGTAGAGCTTTAGGTTCAGAGCGCTCATCACCAATCTTATGTTAAATATTTAATTGTTAGACTACATTTAAAGTTTTTGCAATACAGAGCGGGATGATGTTAAGGTAAGGTTTGATTGTTTGGTTAGTGGTTTTGTTCGACTTGGTTGTTGTAGGCTTTGATGTGTGCCGGCCCTTTGGATGGCGGTGGGTGGGGGAGGCTTTTAGGGGTGAGGCGCCTTTGGAGATAAGTGTTGTTATAGCCGTGCTCTGCTTCACTGGTTATCGTCTATGGGCGTGTTTAAGCTATAGGTGGCTTATGTGGCTGTTCATTATGTTTACATAGCTTTGGGGGAGACCCTTCTGAAGCCTGAGGTGAAACGTTGGGATGTATAGCTGTAGATGAGACTGAGATGAGGCTGGTGAAGAGCAGCTCTTCATAGGGGTGTGGGAGATGTGGATATGAAGGATGAGCATTAGACCTTCGGTGAGAGAAACGCATTGAAAGGTGGTTCCAGCACCCTCAAGGCGAGGCTGAAGGGCTTACAACCTCTTCTCAGCCAATGGAAGCATTAGATCGGTAGAGGATTCCTTGAAGTCTTCATCTCAATATACAACTTATATGCTTCTCAACGGCTTATCTTGACGTCATTGCGCATCAATTCAACAAGGAGCTTAGTTTACCGAATTAGTTTCTATAAGTTGATGAGCTGACTCTTTCCATATATTCTATTCCCTTAGACCAAAGTATATATTAAGTCGAAGTGTATCAGCACGTATAGAGTTGCTTGGCATCCGACTGGAATGTTTAGGTTTTAAAGATGGGCTTAAGTTGAGGGCGGTAAAAGGAGCTTCTGCTGAGGCTGCTTAAGTTGATCTTACTTTTTAAGAAGCTCCTTATGCCATTCAATCGCTTTGTTTAGGTCCATTAGGTTCGATAGATCTGCCTGAAGGTTGGGTGATTCTATTATGAATATCCAGCCTTGCCCATATGGGTCTGAGTTTATTAGCCCTGGGTTCTTATCTAACACCACGTTGTATTCAACTACTTTTCCGTTAAGTGGGCTGACGAGGTCTGAAACCGTCTTGATGGATTCGATTGAGCCGCAGACTTCTCCTTGGGACACCTCGGTGCCAGCTTTAGGTGCATCTATGTATACTATGGATTTGAGCATCTTCTGGGCGTAGTCTGTTAACCCGCATCTAGCTTTGTTGCCTTCAACCTTGACCCAGAAGAAGTCTTTTGAATAGTGGAGGCCTTCACGAACTTCATATTCATCTACTTTAACCATATTTACTTACACAACCTTTTCCTGCGTATTCAGTATTTAATATTTACCACCAGTCTTACAAGTTTTTGGCCTGTAGAAGGCTTATTGGAGGCACCATATGTTTATCAAACCCGAGTTGATGAGATGGGAAGCCTAAAGCTAGGCCTATTAGTTGCGTGAAGAAGAATACTGGCATATTTAACGTTGTTTTAAATGTCTGCTCCACCTTAGGCTGCATGATGTCGAGGTTGAGGTGGCAGAGGGCACAAGGTGTTACGATGCAGTCTGCGCCAGCCTGCTTTGCGTCGACAAGGAGTCTACGGACCATTTCTAGACCAACCTTCTCGTGCTTCATGATCAGCACGCCTCCGCAGCACCTAACCTTATCAATGTATGGTATGGGTTCAGCGCCTAAAACCTTGAGCAGCCGATCGAGAGATTGAGGGTTCTCTGGGTCATCGAAGCTGTCTTCGAACTTAGGTCTTACTATGGCGCAGCCGTAGTATGGCGCCACCTTCAAACCTTTCAGCGGTTTAGTGAGCTTCGCACTGATGGCTTTGAGGGCTTCATCAGTGGTTAAAGCTTCTAATGCGTGGCGAACCCTAACATTACCAGTGTAGTTTAGGTTTATCGCTTCAAGGGCGTTCTTAACTTTACTCTGCACTACACCATCGTGCTTTAAGAGCTCATTCGACCTCTTAAGAGTCTGGTAGCATCCGCTGCATGTAGTGAGTATGACTTCACCGCCAATCTTTTCAACCAAGCCCAAGTTTCTAGCTGAGAGGGATGCCGCTAACGCAGGGTTGAAGACGTAGGTTACGTGTGAACCGCAGCAGCTCCAGTCTGGGACATCCACTAACTCTATATCTAAAGCCTTTGCTACCAGCCTAAATGATTTATCATATTCTTTACCTGAAGTGTGGGCTGAGCATCCAGGGTAGTATGCATACTTCATTGCTTTTGTACCTCCTCAGAGAGAACGTTTTCAAACATCTTAGCGACATCGCCTGCGGCGTTTGACCTCACAGGGCGTAGGTTGATCTTCCCCTTCTGGTAGAGTTTAAAACCGAATCCTAGGTTTCTCATTACAGTAGATTTGGGCATGAGCTTAACGTAAAGCGCTACTTCATCCATTCTACCATTCTTTTTCACAACATCAATGAACTTTTCATAGAAGGTTTTCTCATCCCTACTGTACTTTGGATCCTCTATAGCTATCTCCTTTAATGTTTCCATAACTTGCTTTAAATCTACGCCTTGAGGGCAGCGTACGGAGCAGCTGTAGCACGCTGCGCATAGCCATATTGTTGAGCTGTTCAGCACAAGTTCTTTTACACCAAGTTTTATCAGCTCCATTATCTGTCTGGGGGTGTAGTCCATGGCGAATACTACTGGGCAGGAGCCGCTACATACCCCGCATTGAAAGCAGAGTGGTATCTTTTCGCCTTTTTCACCCAACCTATTTTTAAGGGTGGTTTCAAAGGTTGGATCCATCATATCGGATGTTATCTTTCTGCTCAATGTGGTCAAGATGAGAGTACCCCCTTGATCCTTGCCTTCACGTCATCAGTTAGCGGCTTAGCGCCTTTCACCCTATTCACTATTGTATCGAATACTTCAAGTTTGTAGTATTGGGGCAATGTTACTGCTACTGCCATAACCCTCGCTGCATCTACACCGAATTTTCGAAGATCTCTCTGTATCTGGCTTACGTGGCTTCTAAACTGCTTTAAGCCCTCTTCTTTACTTAGACCATACCAGTTGTCTTCAGCTTCAACGAAGACGACGCCATCAGCGCCGGCGTTGAATGCGTGCAGCACGTGCTTCAACCCCACCCTTCTTGTTGTCGGGACTTCTATTATCAGGATGTTTGGAGTATACTTTCTTCTATCAAGCCCATACATGTCGGCAGCCCTGTAGCCTACAACCTTCTCTGTAAAGGCTATGATAAGAGGCTTAACATTCCCTTGGGAGACACCGTAGATGGATGCCAAGAGCTGCTTTTCTGTGTTATGCTTAAGGTCTATAGCCTGCTTTGGGCAGGTTGGAACACATATACCGCAGCCTATGCAGCTTACTGGGTTTATAGTGGCCTTTCCGTTGCTGATTGATAGGGCGTTCTTTGGACAGTACTGTGGGCACACGCCGCAGCCATCACACAGATCTTCTATAATAAACGCCTTCTCCGGGCTTACCTCTATCTTTCCTTCACCTAGGAAGGTTGATGCCCTCGATGCGGCGCTCATAGCCTCAATCACACTCTCCCTTATGTCCTTCGGCCCTAAGGCGCAGCCTGCAGCGTATACACCAGTCCAAGCTCCGTCTACAGGTTCGAGCTTGTAGTGCTTTTCAAGCATGAAGCCGTCTGGACCTGTATCCATCCCGACTAGCTGGCCTACTTCTTTTGTTCCCGCAGCTGGGAGTAGGGCGGTGCTTAACACAACTAGGTCAAAGTTTTCTTCAATCTGCGCGCCTATGAGCGTGTCTTCAGCCCTGAGAGTAATCGCACCACCATCAGTCTTTACCTCAGCTACCCTACCTCTGACGAACTTCACACCGTGTTCCCTACACCTACTGTAGAACTCTTCATACCATTTACCGGCTGCTCTTATATCTGTGTAGAAGATCCAAGGCTCAGACTCAGCGTGAAACTCCTTTAAGAGGAAGGCCTGCTTGAGCGCCACCATGCAGCACACTTTACTACAGTAGGCTTGGGCCCGCTCTGGGCTTCTACTGCCTACACAGAGTATGAATGCTACCTTCTTCGGCACCTTTTTGTCTGATGGTTTTAGCATCCCCTGTAGGAGAAGCCTTTCAAACTGTAGGTTGGTGACTATATCAGGGTGCTGACCGTAGCTGTATTCTTTAAGCGGCGTCGGATCCATCACATCTATTCCAGTCGCTAATATTATTGCGCCTACTCGTATAGTTTCAAGCCTCTCTTTATCCTCGAAGTTTATTGCGCCTCTTGTGCAGGCCTTGACACAGAGTTTGCAGGTTCCCTTCTGGATGTATAAGCAGTGCTCTGGATCTACAACACAGGCTTGTGGTATGGCTTGAGGGAATGGTAGGTAGATCGCTGTCCTATACACTAAACCCGCTTCGTGCTCATTCGGAACCCTCTTCATCGGACACGTTTTAGCACAATCGCCACAGGAGGAGCAGTTAAATGCATCAACATACCTTGGCTTAACCCTTAAAGTTACATCATAGTTTCCTGGGGAGCCGCTTACCTTCACAGGCTCGGCTAACGTTATTATCTTAACGTTCGGATGCTGCCCTACTTCAACCATTCTAGGCGCAAGTATACAAGTTGAGCAGTCTAATGTGGGGA
>CALJAQ010000016.1 GCA_938029515.1 uncultured Nitrososphaerales archaeon | reverse complement strand
CGACATCATAGTGGTAGTGTCAGCTATGAATGATGTGACAGACAAGCTCCTCGAGCTCACCGAATTAGCAAGGAATGGAAACAGAATGATGGTAAGTAAGCATCTGAAAGCTCTGCGCACAACACACCTAGAAGCTACAAGCATCATAAAAAGCGATGGTTTAAGGGCAGCAGCCCAAGAAGAGGCGGGTAAACTCCTCACAGAGCTTGAAAATGTTATTATGGCATCAACCCTACTAAAGGAAGTGACGCCTAGAACAAGGGACCTCGTCCTCTCTTATGGTGAGCGGCTATCAAGTATACTTTTTGAACACACGCTCAAAGACCTTAAGGTCGAATGTTTACGGCTTCAAGGCGGAGAGGCTGGTATACTTACAGACGAATCCTTTGGAGAAGCCACTCCACTCTTCGAAGCCTCGAAATCTAGGATCAGGAGCAGGCTTAACCCGCTACTTGAGCAGAAGATTACTCCAATTGTAGCTGGTTTTATAGGTGAGACGCAGAACAGGGAGATCACCACTTTAGGGAGAGGAGGCTCAGACCTCACGGCAACGTTAATCGCGGCAGCGGTGAAGGCAGATGAAGTCTGGTTGTGGACTGATGTAGATGGAATAATGACCGCAGATCCTAGGCTGATACCTAACGCGAAGACTGTGCCTCAAATATCCTATTCAGAGGCGCTTGAGATGACCGCGCTTGGAGCCAAGGCGATACATCCAAGAGCGATAGAACCTGTAGCAGAGGAGGGCATCCCAGTTAGGGTGAAGAATACCTTCGCAGAAGAGAAGCCAGGTACGCTTATAACTTCAACTACCCAGCTTAAAGAAGGCGAGGTAGTTAAAGCGCTTGCTCTAGTAAAGGATGTAGGTATTATAACGGTCAGCGGAGCTGGGATGGTGGGTAAACTGGGTACAGCGGCTAGGATATTCGACATACTATCGAAAAGCGGCGTCAACATCCTGATGATCTCACAGAGCATATCCGAATCAAACATAAGCATTGTAGTGAGCAGAAGTAAGCTCCATAAAGCGGTCACAGCGCTTGAACTAACGCTTTTAGGTAAAGGGGTGGTCTCTGAAATTCGTTCTGAAGACGATATCTCTGCAATAGCAGCTGTAGGCGCTGGTATGCAAGGGACACCTGGGGTCGCTGCAAGGATCTTTGAGGCTGTAGCGAAGAGGGGGGTAAACATAAGGATGATTGCTCAAGGTTCATCTGAACTCAGCATATCCTTCGCTGTAAAGGAGAGGGATGCGCTTGAGGCCTTGAAGGCTATACACGATGAGCTGAAGTTAGGAGGCTAAAAGGGTATCTTATCCAAGAACGACTTAGGAGGCTTCATATACACACTCTTCCTACATATGTTTAAGTTAAGGCTCTTACGCAGCTTACTCAAGGCTTCCGCCATCTTTAGAGAGGCGCAGACAGGCTCAGCGATTGGTATTCCAAATGAGCCTAACAATTTCCTTGATGTGAGTAGCGCCCCTGTTATTGTGCAGAATGGTATGACCGCTTCAGCCCCATCTTCTTCGCTAAGTTTTTTGACCGCGGTTGAAACAAATTGTATGTAGTCTTCAGGCTCGTTTATCATCATCTTGAAACCGCCACCCTCTAAGCACCTTATGCTTGCGACGCGAGGCGCTAACCCATATTGCTCAACGAGCTCTTCAGCAACATGCTTAACAGACCTATCTGTGACTAAGACTGAAAACTTGCGGCCTAAGACTGCTGCGAGCCAGGCGGCTGATTCGAAAGCGCCTATGACAGGTATGTCTACTATGGATCTAGCCTCCTTCAAGCCACCCTGCAGCATGCATCCCAGCACAGCAGCATCATACCCTTGCTCTTCAGCCCTATGGATGCTCTTAACAATCTGTAGGCTGTTGTAGAGGTGTGGGTATGCTGGTGTAGGGGATGGGTAGCCTTCTTGTAAAGGGTATATATCAACCACATTATCTGCTTCGCACACCAAGGCAGCGGCCTCCTTTAACCAAATGTGATACTTATCTGTCCAAGGCTGTTTGGGTACTGGATCTTGCCACCAGATCTTCAATTCAGTTAATAGGGGTCTGATGCTGTAGTTAAGTTTACTGCTCAGCCTTTGGGTAAGAGCCTAAAATCTTGCTGGAGAGCGTGTAAGACTTAAGTTCCTCCAACGCCTCAGATACATTTACATCAAGCCTATGCCCCTCTAAGTCCACGAAGAAGTTGTATTCCCAAGGCCTCTGCTTTGTCGGTCTTGACTCTATCTTAGTTAAGTTTATCATCCTCTTAGCGAAAACACCTAACGCGGCGTAGAGCGCTCCGGGCAAATGCTTGGTGGTGAAGACCAGAGACGTCTTGTCCTTACCAGTAGGCTCATGATCGGCTTTACCTATAAGGAGGAAACGGGTGTAGTTGTTTGGGCTGTCTTCTATAGATTCGGCAAGTATCTGAAGGTTATAGATTTCAGCAGCCCTTCTACTCGCTATAGCAGCAGCGTCCTTCAACCCTTCCTTCTTTAACAAATATGCACTACCAGCTGTATCATAGTAGGGGATAGGGTCAACCCCAATCTTCTCTAAGAATCTTCTACACTGAGCAAGGGCTTGCGGATGTGAATACACTCTCTTAACATCCTCTATCTTCACACCTAAGTTAGTGATGAGGCAGTGCCTCACCCTAAGGTTGAATTCACCACATACACTCAAGCTACTCGCTTCAAGAAGGTCGTAGGTCTCTGCTACAGCGCCTTCAAGAGAATTTTCAACAGGAACCATCCCAGCATCAGCCCTCCCAGACTCTACGGCTTCGAATACTAATCGTAATGTTCTGCAAGGTAGAAAACCTATCTTTAAGCCGAAGTAGGATAGGGCTGCTTCCTCGCTGTAGGAGCCTCTCTCCCCTTGGAAGGCTACTATACGTTCAGTAGACTGGGGTGAGCCAGTGTGCATACTTCTTGTTTCTACCTTCGACTACATCTAGGTATGCTTCTCTAATCTGCCTTGTTAACGGCCCCGTCTCGCCGCTTCCTATTCGTCTTCGATCTATTTCGACTATAGGTGTTATTTCAGCTGCTGTGCCGCAGAAAAACGCTTCGTCACATATATAGAGTTCGCTTCTCTCTACCTCTCTCTCAACGACCTCGTAGTTTAGATCTTTGAGCAGCTTTATCGCCGTGTCTCTGGTGATGCCTAGTAGTATGCTTGAATTGACGGGTGGTGTATATGCCACGTTATCCTTTACGATGAAGATGTTTTCACCTGTGCCTTCTGCCACATACCCCCTCTGGTCGAGCAGTATCGCCTCATCGTATCCGTCTCTTATAGCCTCTTGCTTAGCTAGCGCAGAGTTAAGGTAGTTTCCAGCAGCCTTAGCTAAAGGAGGATTTGCCTCATTGGATATCCTTCTCCAACTAGACACCTTAGCCCTAACCGCAGACATATGGAAGTATCTCTCAAATGGAACCGCTACAATAGCCACATCTATAGGGAAACCTGTGTAGTCTAGACCTATCCCGCCGAAGCCTACAAACACTATTGGGCGAATATACGTCCTACCTCTAAACCCGTTGCTTCTAATAACCTCTATCGTGCCTTGAATAAGATCTTCGACGCCGTAGTTTAGGTTAAGGTAGTAGATCTTAGCGGAGTAGAATAGCCTATCCAGATGCTCCCTGAGCCTAAAGATGTTTAGGTTGTCAGCCGAGGGGTAGGCTCGAATCCCCTCGAAGACCGCGGTGCCGTAGTGTAGGGCATGTGTAAGTATAGGTATCTTCGCTTCACCCCAAGGCTTAATCGAGCCGTTGAACCAAACGTATGCTGGCGGCTTATCTACGATACTCATCTTAAGCTAACCATAACCCCATCAGCACACATCAATAAAACCTTTAGTCTTTAAGGAATAATCGTAACGTCATTTTGACAGAAGTAAGCTTCAACACGTAAGAGTAACGTAAGGGAGGTTGCAAAGGTGAGAGTTAGGTGTTTGGCTTGATTAAGGAATCTTGACCCTGCCGTAATCTGGGGCTACTACCCTATACTCTACATTACCACATTCAACGCACTTTAACCTCGTATCCGTCTTAACTAACTTACCTCCACAGAGACTACAGACAGCGTAAATCACGCCGCAGTTAGAGCAGAGTAAGCTCAAGACTATGATCATATCTACATTAGCAGCTACCTGAGCTCTGACCAGATCCCCTACTTTACACGGTATTCTGTTTTTTACGCCTCTGTTAGACCTATTTTCATCTTCACGTAAAAGGAGCATCCCGACAAAACCCTTTTGAGACGTTTCATTGTTTATGAAGTAGATTCTTATGCTTATGTCGTAAGCCTGCGCTGATTCTACTTGACCTATTATTACGTCACCAGCCGCTGGGATTCTGCAGGTCCTTCTACGCTTAACCTCTATCTTCCTTTCCGCAAGGTTCTTATGAACTACACCTAACGTGTTCGCCCTTATCGCTCCGTCCTTCACATACGTGCCTTCTCCTGCCTCAAACTCCTCTATGACAGCCAGCTTATCCCCAGGTATAATCAAGTGTTCTCGGTCTCCATCCACCCACCTACACCCTAACATATAACGGTTCTTTCAGACAGGAGGAAGGTCAGGGTCATATGGAAAAGAGAGGAAGAAAGCAAGGAAAAGGCAGACCTTGAGGTAGATGTAAAGCAGGT
>CALJAQ010000015.1 GCA_938029515.1 uncultured Nitrososphaerales archaeon | reverse complement strand
TAGCTACTCTAGCAGCAACCTCACCGACCTTCTCAGGCTTCAATATTAAAGCGCCTGGAACCTGCCCGTCAACTATCTTCCTTACGATTTCGTCTACATCTTCTCGAGTCATATCTGGAAGACCCTGACAATCTTTTGCGGTTGTGGCTATGACAGGCGCCTTAATGCTCTGAGCCTCTTTGAGAACATCGGTCCTTATACACTGCTCGTCAACAACTATAACATCAGGAACTCCGCTTCGTATGAATCTGAGCTGCCACGATAAAGGTCCAACGATCTTCGCCTTAGGATTATATCTAGTTAAGTCATGTGCTGTGCAGCATATACCAGCCACCTCAACCTTACCCATCAACCCATGGTCTTGAAGGTAGTCGATTATGTGGGCTGCTGGTGGGACATTATGACCTATCACCAACACCAAAGGCTTGCTGGAGTCTATACTGCCCATACCTAACTCGACAAGGGGGGCGTCGGGATCTGCCTTAGGGTATCCTAGAGCAGAGATTTGAGCTATATCAGCAACCTCCAAACCAACGTGATCTATCATGCCAGCGTGGAAGACTTTGGATTCGAAGTCTATGTTATCCCCTTCTTGACCCGTATGTGTTGCTGCAAGAAGCTGCACGATCTCCCTCTCGAGATAAGAAAGAACCTCCTCCAGGTCACCTAACCTCTTAGGTCTGATGCCGCAGACAAGCCTAGTTACCGGAGCTTCAACCTCAACCCCAACCTTCGAGCCTACATCGATAGGTGCATCACGCCCAAACCTGTTGATCAAGTATTCAACCAGATGCCTAGCATGGCCAACATGTGTTGAAGCGCCTATACAGCAAGCGAGCAGCACTATACGGGACTGCTGCGCCCAAATATCCAACCCGCAGGCACCCCTCTTACCAGATGTTAGATCACACTTACCCATCGTGCATAAACAACATACATCGCAGTAAGGCAGATACAGCGGCTTATACTTCTGCAGCAACTTATAATCCCAGCTACGTAGATCTGTAGACGTTGGGAAGGGTGTAGGCCCCATCTTCTCTTCCCATTCTTCTTCTAAGACTTTACCCATGGTTATCTCAAGGTTAGAGAGCTGTAGTGACGGCGTCTTCACTTTATCTACCTTAATCCTAATGTTCTCCAACGCCAATAATATGCCGAAGCTGGGTTTATTATGTTAGACACTATAAAGTATATACCGTATGAATCAAGTTTATCCAAAAATAAATCGGCTCGGCACCTATGTAGAGCCGTTGATATAAGCTTAGCGCCTCGATACTGGGGCTTGATAACGGTTTAAGCTTACAAAAATGGACTAAATTGTATTTTAAGGCTGCGTCTGTAATTTTGTTTAACCCATCTTTACACATCCTTGAATCCGCAGTTAATCTTTTATGTAACCTTTTTTGGTAAATAGTCGGTGGAGTATTAGAGATGAGCACCATTTCTACAGAAGTTTTAACTCAGCTTAAGAAAAGGTATGTTGGCGCAAGTGTGAAAAGAAAAGAGGATCCTAGACTCCTAACAGGCAAGGGGCAATTCGTTGACGACTTCAAACTACCAAACATGCTTTACGCAGCCTTCCTAAGATCACCATACGCTCACGCGAGGATAAAGAAGATCGACAAGTCGAAAGCAGAAGCCTTACCAGGTGTAGTAAAGGTTATGACAGGCAAAGAAGACAGCAGACTACTACACTCTTGGATGGAACACCCAGCGATGAAACACGGGCCTCAGCCTCCACGCTATTCACTACCAACAGACAAAGTAAGGTATGTAGGTGAACCGGTAGCGGTAGTGGCAGCTGTGGATAGGGGGTTAGCAGAAGACGCTGTCGAGTTGATAGAGGTTGAATACGAGCCTTTGCCACCAGTATTGAACGCTGATGAAGCCCTTAAGCCAGGGGCACCTTTGGTATGGGATGAGTGGGGTGACAACATATACTACTACGCTACCTATAAGAATGGAGACGTTGAGAAGGCATTTGCCGAAGCAGACGTTGTTGTAAAAGAGCGAATATCAAGCCACAGATATGTGCCAACACCTCTTGAGCCTAGAGCCTGGCTTGTCGATTACGATAAGAATACAGGCAACCTGTTTATTAGGTCTACTACCCAGTTCCCTCACGTTCTGAGGACCTACATTTCAGAGATCTTCGGCATACCAGAAGATAAGATTCGAGTTATAGCGGTAGATGTCGGCGGAGGCTTCGGCCCCAAGTCTCACGTATATCAGGATGAGGTCGCGCTTGTGGCTTTAGCGATTAAGCTCGGTAGACCAGTAAAGTGGGTTGAAGATAGAAGAGAGCACTTAACTATGTTCAGCGAAAGAGAAGGCTACCACGACATAGAGATGGCTGTGAAGAAGGATGGTACAATACTTGGGGTAAGAACCAGAGCGGTAATAGACTACGGCGTCTCAGGAATATTCTGGACTGAAGCCCAGCCTTCCCAGCTCATAGTAGTCTCCCTACCAGGACCATACCGATTCCAAAACTACGCTTACGAAACCATAGGGGTAGTAACCAACAAATCTATGTCAGGTGCGCACAGGGGCTTCTGGCGACCAGTAGCTTGCTTAGCCATGGAGAGGATTGTCGATCTGGCTGCTAAGGCGATAGGCATGGACCCCTTAGAGATGAGAATGAAGAACTTGATTCAACCGAATGAGTTCCCATATAGGTGCGCAAGTGGAGTAATATATGATACAGGAAACTACCCTGAAGCATACAAGAAGATGCTTCAACTCAGCGACTACTATAACCTTAGAAAATGGCAGGCTGAGATGAGGAAGCAAGGCAGATACATAGGAATAGGCGTAGCTAACTACGTCGAATACACCGCTCCCAACTCGTCCCGAGCGAAACAGTACTTGGGTTGGAAGGTGGGCACATATGGTTCTGCTAAGATCGTTGTGCATCCAACAGGCAAAGTTACTGTATACACTGGAACAGCGCACCAAGGTATGGCCCACGAAACTGTGTATGCGCAGATCGTAGCTGACTACCTTGGAGTACCGTTAGAGGATGTTAGCGTAGATGAAGGGGATACCGCTTCTTCTCCTTATGGTTGGGGTGCCTGGGCGAGCAGAAGCACAGTGACTGAGGGAGGAGCTTGTGTCAAAGCAGCTTTGAAGATCAGAGAGAAGGTTCTAGCGATAGCAGCTAATAGGCTGGATGTGCCTGTGGAGGATCTTGTAATAGATGAGGGTAAGATCTGGTCTAAATCAGACCCATCTAAGTCTATGCTCTTCAAAGAAGTGGCATACATAGCGTACAGAGATCCGACTCTGCTTCCACCAGGTGTTGACGCTGGGTTAGAAGTAGCAGTTACCTATGAGCCTGAAAGCCCAACCACGTGCAGCTTCGGTATCCATATAGCTGTGGTGGAAGTTGATGTTGAAACAGGTAAGATAGATATACTGAAATACTATGTTGTCGAAGACTGTGGCATACAGGTTAACCCGATGACTGTTGAAGGTCAGACCCACGGCTCTCTGCTGCACGGCATAGGAGGAGCTATCTACGAGCACCTCGTTTATGATTCAACAGGGCAGCTTCTATCATCAACCTTTATGGACTACCTGCTACCTACAACCATAGACGGCACCCCTAAGGAGCTCTACTTCAGTCACGTAGAAACGCCATCAAGAGGTTTAGGCGGCTTCAAAGGTATGGGTGAAGGAGCGACAATAGCAGCGCCAGTAGCGTTAATGAACGCGGTAGAAGACGCTTTAGCCCCATTCGGCGTAAAGGTAACCGCAGGCCCCCTCTCTCCAGAGAGAGTTCTACGCTACATAAAAGAAGCAAAGGCTAAAAAAGGTTAAGCTAAGAAGATGAGGGTTTAACTCTCACCTCTATTTACGAACATCAAGTTTAATACTTCGAGCAAGCTAAAGGAGGTTAAATGAGGAAAGAATCTGAAGACATTGAAATTCCTTTGGGTGCTGGGTTAACAATACGGCTACCGAGGCAGAGCCTAACCAACCTTAATGTTATAGAACCTAACCGCCTGCCTCCGCTTGACTCAAAAAACTTG
>CALJAQ010000014.1 GCA_938029515.1 uncultured Nitrososphaerales archaeon | reverse complement strand
TCCTTGTAGAAAAAGAAGACACAGCATTTATGCGCGCGCGGCTGCGTCAGGGAAAAGCCTACAAAGAAACTAGATCCAAATCGGTATTGAATGAGCTCAGATCCTATGGAAACACTCAAAAGGAAATAGAGCATAAAGTGTAAGGCCAAAGATTAATATCCACTTTTGGTTCGCCGGCGTACTTAATCACGATTCTGCAAGAATCAGTGTTAACAGACTTACATTCAATGATTCTTAATTTATCACCGTTCTTTTCAGTCAAGTTTTTAAATACGATCTCTAGGACTTATACCCTTTTGGGTTCAAATCCCCGCGGGCCCGTCAGCATTTAGGAGTTTCAACTGCGTGTATTAAGCAGGGAATTTGCTTCCTTCTTTATTTCTTAAACCCAATCTGTTAAAATTTGAACTATGGTTATGGTCGGCAAGTGCGGGTAGAATAACAGATAGCCTTCCTTAACGCTGCTCCAAAAACGTTCTTTACACCGTTTACCTCAGCTTTAATTAAACCTCGTCAAAAGTGGGCAAAAAGATGAATGACTGAAAGAAAGTATATGAAAGAATTTAATGATTTGTTCAAATAGTTTCTGCAGGGATTGAGTTGTCAAGATGAGCCCTACCTGTTCTCTAGGTTGTAGAGTCTTATGAACACGTCTAGGATCTTGTGCTGATGGTATGGGTGTTGACGGATGATAGGTTTATAGTCAAGGAGCGCGCTGAAGCTCTAGAGGCAAGATACGGTTTAGAAAGGGTGGTTGTCGCTAAGCGAAGGTACGTGGAATAGAGGCTAGCCTATCAGCACAGTAGCATGTAAGGTTTTTGTAACCTTCTTGATTTGCACACTATGTTAATGGTTCAAGCGGCTCCATTCTAAATGTGAAGTGCCTTAGGCTAGGTGCTTCGTAAACCATCTTGAAGCCTTTAATCTTATCCCTTTTCTCATACAGCTTGGCTACGACATCTATAACGTAGTCTAGGTGTTCTTTTGTGTAGACCCGCCTTGGTAGTGCAAGCCTGGTCATTTCAAGTTTAGGGTAAACCCATCTTCCTTCAACCTTCTTCGCGAAGCCTACGCTACCTATCTCCAGAGACCTTATCCCACCCTCAAGGTATAAGTGGACTACTAACGCTTGGGCTGGAAACTCTTCTTGCGGTATGTGGGGTAGGAAGCGCTTCGCATCTATGTATACAGCGTGCCCACCTACAGGCTCTATTATCGGTATACCTTTAGCCTTCAACCCTTCACCTAGATACTGAACCTGCTGGCAGTAATGCTCCACGTAATCGTCTTCAACCCCCTCGTATAGGCCTCTCGCCACCGCTTCTACATCTCTGCAAGCGAGGCCGCCGTAGCTTTCGAAGCCCTCGATCTGAATCAGCATGTTCTTACACCGCTCATATAATGTTTGATCACGCATACCTAGTATACCACCGATGTTGACTAACGCATCCTTCTTTGCGCTAAATGTGAAACCATCTACGTAGCTGAACATTTCAGAAACTATCTCTCTAATGGTTTTAGATGAGTAGCCTCCCTCCCTCTTCTTTATAAAGTAGGCGTTCTCAGCGAACCTACATGCGTCGAAGAAGAAAGGTATCCTATTTTCTCTAGCTACCCTGCTTACCTCTTTAATATTTTGCATAGATGCTGGTTGCCCACCTCCTGCGTTGTTGGTTATAGTCATCATGATCAACGGTATCCTTTCTCCACCGACTTCATTTATCAGCGTAACCAGCTTCTCTACATCCACGTCTCCTTTGAAGGGGTGTTGACTTGTCGGATCGTAGCCTTCTTCAACTAGGAGGTCAACAGGTTCTCCACCCTTACTTAAGATATTCTGCCTTGTTGTGTCAAAGTGTGTGTTGCTTGGTATTACATCGCCTCTTCTTATGGTTGTTGAGAAGAGGACGTTTTCTGTAGCCCTACCTTGATGCGCTATAAGGAATAAGTCGAAGCCGAAGACCTCTTTGACAGCCTGCTTTAAGCTGTCATAGCTTCTACTCCCTGCATAAGCTTGGTTCGTCTCTATCATCCCAGCCCACTGGCTATCACTCATAGCAGCTGTGCCGCTATCTGTAAGAAGATCTATGTACACGTCATCAGCCTTGATGTAAAACGGGTTGTAGCCCGCTTCCTTAAGTATGCGTAACCTCTCCTCTCTGCTTCTCAGATTAATCTTTTCAACAACCTTTATCTTGTAAGGAGGGGGGTTAACCATATACCTTGACTACTCTCACAACGTATTTAAGGTTAATCACTGATGCGAGGCCTAAGGTTTTCTACTTAAATTAGAGGAAGGCTTTCGTATCAGGTAAGGCAAATCAGCTGACCCTTTTATCTTAGAGGGAGGGAAGATCTTGTGGCTGAGATGCGGCGTCGACGTCTGGCATCTTGATTGCCGGGCAGGAGGGGAGATAAACTTAGCAGAAGGTAGAGCGGAAGTTAAAGAACACGACTTTATAGCCTCAGTCACGAGGAGAGGAGGGAAGCTTGAGCTATTCATACCACCATCGTACACAAAGCTCTTCGACTCAGATAAGTTGTTAAACAACTATTTGAAGAAGCTTGGTTTAGAGGAGATAAATCTTCCTTAGAGCAGCTAGTATGCAATCAAATAATTAAGCGAATCCTTTAACCCCTAATGTTTCCTTTGGTCTGCGCGAATCTACATAATGAGCTTGAAAAGGAATGTAGCTGCAGCCAGAATAGTTGGCTTCAAAGATTGAAGATGTTCTGCAAAGAAATGTTGTTTCTGACACATCACAGGCTGAGGTTTAGGCGTCACCGCTGCGTCTCTGGTAGTGGCGCTCTTGGGAAAATGAACGTCTAAAGTCTATGGTTGAAAAGCTGGAGTAAAATTATGGAGAATAAAAGGAACCTAAAATGATTGTTATAACTCTGCTTAGCATGGAGGTGTAATTTGGGTTTAGATGGAGCCGCACTTAGATAAGGGGCGCCTGTGTTGTACAGTAGCCGTTGCAGCGGGCTAACCGCATCTAAAACATAGCTAAAAAAAGAACATAGTAATAAACGGATGCGCAAACAGATGTGCTTCCAAAGTTTTAGAGAAGGCTAAAAGAAAATACGCTGAAATAATATCAACTCTATTACGTACGGTTAGCTATATTTTAATTAAGAACACGTTTCATCGCGTTCTTAACTTTAGATTTATACCGAACGCCAGCTATTTTAATGTCGGAGGGGTTAAACTGTCAGTAATTAATAAACTCTTGATTTTTGTTTTCTTGGCTGCTTTGTCGATGTATATGATCCTCTACACTATTTCAGCCCACCACGTAGCTGATGAATGGGCATTCAGCTCCAACTGGCGCTATTCTGGAGACATGACATTTTTCCCATGGCCTAAGGAGCCACAAGGCATCCTTCTTCCAATAATTACTAAAATGAATCCCATGGATGAATTCATCTATTTATACCTCATAAAAACTGGAACCCTAATCTTAGTCTGTCTTGGTCTATGGTTGCTCACACTTGTTTATTGCTTTAAAGTTATTCTACCTTTAATAAAAGCCTGGAAACTAACTAGAAGCGAGGGTTATGGTTGAATTCCACAGAGTTTTCCATCGCAGTGACGTTGTCTATATAAGGTAGGATCCTACCTATAAGCTCAAGCTGAGCATTCTCAACAACAGCATCATGAACCCTAACCTAAGGCGCCGGCCATAGGTGCAGCCCCACCTTATTTCTCTTGAAGACCAGCGCACCAAGGTATAGACCTAAAATAAAGGCAACAGCTATGCCCATAACTTTGTATTTTGAGAGAAAGTCTAGGAATTCAACCTAGCATCCTTTAGGTGAGGAGGCGAAGGTTTAGGCTCCAGAAGGGTATGAATACGTCTTAACTCTTCTAAAATTTCTTCTTTAACCAAATATCTTCTTTACCTTTTTACGCTGTGCTTAAAGTTTTCGGCGGATGTTGTGGTTGTGACAGGGAATATTTGTAGAGTTGATGCATCCTGTTTGTTCTATCAAGTCTTTACTCTTTGCCTCTTTATTTAAAATGTTTAATAGGTGTGAAGCTAGCACTACTTCGGTAGTTGAAATGGATGCTTTAGAAGCGATAGCAAGTAGGCGTAGTGTTCGAAGCTTTACTGGTGAGAAGGTGTCTATGGAGGAGTTGGAGAAGATTCTTAACGCTGCTCGGTTAGCCCCTTCTGGCTCCAATATCCAGGGTTGGCGGTTTATAGTGATAACAGACCCACGTATACTTAACTTGGTTAGAATCTTTTCTCCAGGTTTTCTCGGTAACGCTTCTTCAGCCATAGTCGTCTGCTCTGATCTTGAAGTTTATGGGCGGGAGGGTGGAGAGGTTGGTAGAAATTATACTAGGATCGCTGATTGCGCTATGGCTGTTGAGAATATGCTTCTAGCTGCACATGCTTTGGGTTTGGGGGGTTGTGTCATTAGATCGTTTTCGAGGGTTGCGTTGAAGGAGATTCTTGAGATTCCTGAGTACGTTGAGCCTGAGTTGATAGTAACATTGGGGCATCCAGCTACGCAGCCTAAGGTGCCTCCTAAGCTAAGGGTTGAGGATGTAGCCTATCTAAACAAGTATGGTGTAAGGTGGTTTAGTGGAGGTGCTTAGAGGATGAGTGAGGAAGTGAAAAGGTCTGTGAAGGAATATCTCTTTGAACTCGCTGCGTACATGGCTTCGAGCGCCAAAGGATGCTTGGAGGAGCCCCCGTCTTACGGCACCTTTAGGCTTATAGACGCCCTTGGCAGGGTTTTGAAGATTCAGGAGTATCTTCCTGATGGTGAGAAGGATCCTTTCTTGGAGGAGTTGATGGGGGATATAGAGCGTAATAAGTTTCTTAAGTCTTCTAATCCTGAGGCGTTTGAGCGGTTCTTGGATGATCTGATTCTGAAGCTTGCTAGAGAGGCTAAGAAGCGCTGTGTTTGAGAACATTTGCTTCGACGATTCATCTTAATCTTGAACTCTTCCTGTTTATGGGGGCGGTGTCATCTATGAATGCCCGTAGTGGCGTGGCTAGACTCATAGAAGGTGGGCCGGCCAGGATTTGAACCTGGGACCTACGCCGTGTCAGAGCGTTGTCCTAACCAGACTAGACGACCGGCC
>CALJAQ010000013.1 GCA_938029515.1 uncultured Nitrososphaerales archaeon | reverse complement strand
CATGGTTGCTCAAGAAAGTAGGCCTAAAGATGCTGCTAGAATCGTGAGGCTTCTCAAACGACATATCAATAAACCTGTAAGCATCGACAGCTTAGACGTTAACGAATGTAGGGAAGCGGTTAAAGCTGGTGTCGATCTTATTCTTAGCTTCGATAAAGGGACTATAGAAGAAGCCTCGACCTTTGCGAGACAAGTCCCTTCAGTCATCATACCTTCTCACACAGAGGTTGGATACTTCCCTAAGGAGCCTCAAGAGAGGGTTGACGCGCTTAAAAGAAACCTTGAGTTGGCTAGGAGCTTAGGTATGAGGGAACTGCTCGCCGACCCTATAACAGATGTTTTAATCAGCCCAGGCTTGGTAAATTCTTTGGTTGCACACTACTTATTTAGGAGAGTTGAGCCTGAAACCCCACTCTTTATGGGTTTAGCTAATGTCGTTGAGCTATTGGATGCTGATTCTATAGGGGCATATGCTGTTTTAACTGGTTTGGCTATGGAGCTAGGCGCCTCAATAGTTTTGGCTACTGAAGCTAGTGTTAAGACGAAGGGTGCTGTAAAGGAACTTTCCACAGCGTGTAAAATGATGTATCTTGCGTATTCGAGAGGATCGGTGCCGAAGGATCTTGGTTTAGATCTACTTAGGTTTAAGGAGAAGAAGTGTAGAGATGACCCACTCATTCAAGTAGGCGAGCGCTGCGGGAAGGTTCGAGCTGAGGGTGAGGAAGCTGCGCAGATGGATCCACTCGGCTCATTCAAGATAGCTTTAGATCGAGAGAACGCTCAGATAGTCGTCTACCACTATCCACGCACACTTAAGGAAGTCGATCTTGTGATTCAAGGTAAAGAAGCCTCTAAGATTGTTAGGAAGATCATCGAACTCGGACTCATCTCAAGAATGGACCACGCAGCCTACTTAGGTAAGGAGCTTCAAAAAGCTGAGATCGCCTTAAAGACGGGCAGAGGATATATACAAGACTCTAACCTCTTTTAAGATTAGATACTGACAAGGTAAGCGAAACGCACTTTGACGGCCTCATAGTGAAGTCTAATTAACTCTTGATAGCCTTATCTTGTCAATACCTTTAGATTAAAGCGTAAAGCTTTTACGAAGAATGCTCTGCGGGTTCTTAGAGAAGACTGACTTCTAAACAAATAGCTAGAAGAGTTGGGTTAAAGATAGGGCGCGTATATGAGACTATAGTATGCACATGGAACCTAGATGGTACACCAAACGCTGCGCCTATGGGTGTCTCTGCGTTAGAAGGCAGTAGGTTAGGCATTAGACCTTTTACTGATACAGCGACGTATCGTAATCTTCTAAGGACTGGTTGCGCAACCGTGAACTTCTCCTCAGATCCCTTCGTCTACTACTTTTCAGCCCTCAAGTATCTAAAGGGCGAAGGCTTAGAGGGAATGTTTAAGCGTTCGACTGTAGTAAATTCTCCTGAGCTTAGGAAAGCTGATGCTGTCTTGAGTGTTGACGTTGAGCAGGTTGTAGGCGGGGAGGGTGGGCGAGCCCTATTTAAGTGCATAATAGTCTCAGCGAAAGGCCCTAAGACGAAGAAGGTAGAGCCATATTCTAGAGCTCCACACTCGCTTATGGAGTGTGTTATACACGCTACGAGAATAAGGCCGTATGCAGAATCGAATCTAAGTGAAGCTAGAAGGCTGCTTAACCTAATAGAGCACCACCGCTCTATAATAATGAGAGTAGCAAAACGCTCAAGATACGCTAGAGCCGCAGATGAAATCTACTCTTACTGTAAGAAGGTGTTTGCCGAATATGAAGCTCAGCGTAAAGACACCTAGCAGACTCCACCTAGGCCTAATAGATTTAAGTGGAGACCTAGGCAGAGCATTCGGCTCAATAGGTGTTGGCCTAAAGGCTCCAAACGTCCTTATCTCCTCTGAAGAATCTGATAGGCTTATAGTTGAGGGGGCTCAGGCTGAGAGGTTCAAATCTTTTGCAGAGCGCTTCATTCAAGCTGTAGATGCGAAGGCTAAATGTAGTATTAGAGTTAAGAAGGTTATACCTCAGCATGTAGGTTTGGGTTCAGGCACTCAATCTGCGTTAGCGGTAGCCTACGCCGTAAGCAAACTGAATAATTTAAACATCTCTATAGAGGAAGCCGCTGTATTTACAGGTAGAGCATCAATATCAAGCGTAGGAGTAGGGGTATTCAAATACGGAGGCTTCATAGTTGATGCTGGGCATAAAGTAGAGGTTGGTGAAAGATCTAAGAAGGAGAGAAGGAGCATAGCGCCTATAGTCTTCAGACACCCCTTTCCACAGGATTGGCTCTTCGTTGTAGCCATAGCGGAGGAGAAAAGAGGGCTCAGCGGGGAGGAAGAGAAGAGAGCTTTCGAAGAGCTACCAACACCGAGTAAAGAGTGGGCTGCAGAGATATGTAGACTGACCCACCTAAACTTAATACCGGCGTTAATAGAGAAAGATATAGAAACGTTTGGGAAAGCCCTCACAAAGATACAGATGTTAACAGGAAGATACTTCGAAAAGATACAAGGGGGCATCTTCGCAAGCAAAACCGCAGAGGAATGCTGCAAAAAGATGTTGGAGGCTGGGGCAAAAGCAGCTGGGCAAAGCTCCTGGGGCCCAACAGTATACGCTCTTACCCAAGGCGTAGAAGAGGCTAGAAAGGTTATGAAAGCGGTAGAGCCGCTGCTAGAATCAGCGGCAAAAGATAGACTCTTTGTCGCAGCAGCCGATAATAAGGGTGCCAGGTTAAGGAGGCTGAGCTAGCAGCTATAATTTAGGTCGTCGGCTTTACAGGTTTCTCCGCAAGCTTGTACTTGCTAAGTATAGTTCCGTCATCATAGTGAGGAGACCTGAACACAGTGTCATTAGCCTTTTCTATGTTTCTAGCCTCCTCAGCGAGCTGAGCAGCTGCAGTAAGCATTTCGTGACCAGCAGCTACGAGAGGCACATACCTCTCACGTTCTTTGACTATGAAGCAGCCTTCAACCGTAAGGTCAGCGACTCTCCTCGCCATCTCATAGGCTGCCATAGCCTTGGCTCTAGCGTAGGGGTTCTGTAGACCTGAGTTGGCTATAGCCTTCTCCTTATCTATAACCACACGTGGTAGGGTTGGTGTTTCACCCCTCTTAAGAGCCTCTATGACCCCATCTACCTCATTCCTCAATACGTTGAAGGCTCCTGTAATTGCTAGCACCCTCACTATATCTGCGTTAAATATTGCCATCTCTACAGGGTCAAGAAACTCTCTTCTCGCACCTATCATAGAGTCAG
>CALJAQ010000012.1 GCA_938029515.1 uncultured Nitrososphaerales archaeon | reverse complement strand
GTTCTATTATCTGGTTAGGGTTGTAGGGTTGAACATTTACTTGGCGTTGCCGCTTGCAATGGCTACAGCTATCATCGTTGACCTCATCGTCTTTATTGCTGTTATTAGGCCTATAATGGAGAACCATGAACTTACTATTACCTCAACCTTCTTACTTGCAATAATGGTGACGCAGGTCTTCATGCTGGTCTTCTCTCCGCAGCCTCGTGGTGTACCTCCAATAATGGAGGGTAGTGTATCCATACTGGGTGTAAACATGGTTCTTCAACGCTTCACCCTTATTCCAATATCGTTTTCAGCGCTTTTGGTACTTCACTTCTTCCTTAAAAAGACTAGACAGGGGAAGGTGATCAGAGCGGCTTCCCAAGATGCTCTGGCAGTAAGGCTGCTGGGCTTAGATGTTCAAAGATATTATCTACTAACTCTAATAATCTCGTCTATACTGGCTTCGATGGCTGGCGTACTCTTCGTCTCACTGGAGGTTGTGACCCCAACAACAATACTAGATCCAATCGTGCCAATATTCACTGTGACGATCTTAGGTGGGCTTGGAAGTATGCCAGGAGCTATAGTTGCAGGTCTACTACTCGGGTACTCTGAGACTGCAGCGATCTACCTATTTGGAAGCCAGCTCAGAGGCATCATACCACTATTAATCGCCATCTTAGCTATTCAGATCAGACCTTACGGCATCTTAGGAAGGAGGTAAGTTTGCTTAAAAAATTAAAAGCTACTTTAGTGGGGTTATGTGTTGTCTCACTACTGTATCTCATAGGGTTTTCTGGCGATAGATATATATTAACGGTGCTGATCTTCGGCTCAACCTACGCTATTTACGCTGCAACACTTAACTTCACAGCAGCCTACGTTGGGCAAGTGAATTTAGGGCACGCAATCTTCTTCGGAACAGGAGGGTATGTATCAGCCTATCTTACTGCTAGAATGGGTTTACCTTTAGCTTTAACGGTACCTGTTTCCACTGCGTTTTCTTCAGCAGCTGGTCTTATATTGGGTTTCCTGACGCTTAGGGCTAAAGGCCCTTTTCTGCTGCTTGTGACCGCACTCAGTAACCTTGTTTTGCTCAACCTCGTCTACTCATTCTCTCGATTTACTGGGGGTGAAGACGGTTTAACTGGTGTTCCTAAGATTTCTGCTGAGCCTTCCTTCAACTACTTCATCTTCGTAAGCTATACACTCCTTACCACACTTATACTTTCGTTGATGCTGCGTAGTAGAGTGGGGTACGCCTTCAAACTTATTAGAGAAGATGAGGATCTGGCTGAGTCGATGGGTGTTAATGTGGTTAAATACAAGATGTTGGCTTTTACCGTGTCCTCAACCTTGACCGGGTTAGCTGGTGCGCTATACGCCCATTACCTTGGTGTGATAGGGCCTGGCGCGCTCTCATTCGACCTTACTTTTCAAGCCTTAGTAATGATACTGTTAGGGGGTTGGGGTACTCTCTTAGGCCCATTGATCGGGGCCTATACAGTAACCTTCTTTAACGAATATTTAAGAGCGTTAGGCTCATATAGAACTCTTATTCTTGGCATCGTAACTCTTATCGCAGTCTTACGGTTCAGAAGAGGGGTTTATGGCGCTCTCCAAGATAAGATTAAACTGTTGCTTAAGTGAGTATTTCTACTCGACTTGCCAGTTGTATCTGAATGATATATCTGTTCGTTTAAGAATGTCTTCGCCGATTTCTTGCACCTTCTCACATAGCGCTTGCTCATTAACGTATTGGGGGGCGCCTGATTTAACTAAGATTCTGCCATCTACTATAACTGTGTCCACGCTTCTACCGTCAGCAGAATATATTAGGTTGTTTACTGGGTAGAAGATTGATCTCCATTCAGCCCTCTTCGTATCGAAGATTACTAGATCAGCCCTCTTTCCAACCTCTATTGAGCCTATTTCATCATTCAACCCAAGCCCAAAGGCGCCGTTAATAGTCCCCATCTCTAGAGCTGCCTCAGGGGGTATAACCGCCTTACTCAACCTCGCGTCCTTATATAGCACCATAGCGAGATACATCAGTCTAACCATATCTAAGTAGTAGGATGAGTTAGCTGAATCGCTTCCTAAACTCACAGGTACCCCTTTACTCAACATTTCAGGGAATTTGCCGAATCTAGTTGCACCAGACCCCCTCACAGCAGCCGAAGGGCAATGCACAACCTTAGCCCCGCTTTTAGCCAATAGATCGATCTCATATTCACTCACCACAAGCGCGTGTGAGAGAAGCACATTCCCACTTAAGACCCCTAAATGTGCTAGGTGCTCTATCGGTCTCCTACCTCTATTTTCCTCAAAGCTCTTTACGCCTTCTTCGCTAAAAGAGGTGTGCAGCGTAAGCACGGTATGGTATCTGTCAGCTAACTCCTTTGCCTTAATTAGTAGTTCGTCGCTTGCGTAGTCTGGTGAAAAGACCGTGACCCAGGCTCTTACCCTGCCGTTCGATAGATCAGCGTAGGCTCTAAGAGCATCTTCTATTATCTTAGCAGCTTCCCCTGTATCTTTAACAGGGAGGTGTAATGGGTTAGGCTTATCCACAACATCTCTGCCGACCATCGCCCGAATCCCTACGTCTAGAATGGCTTTAACACCAGCTTCTAGGTTACCTATGCTGCCTGGGTCTGCAAAGCATGTGCATCCACTCTTTAAGAGCTCGGTTGCGGCTAAGAGAGTGGCATAATACTCTTCATACGGCTTCATCGCAGACTGCAGCTTAAACACGTAGTTCAAATACGTCATGAGAGGTAGCTCATCTGGGAAGATGCCTCTAACAGGGTGAGCGTAGCTTATGTGCATGTGATTATTTATGAAACCTGGTGTAACAACTTTATTCAACCCTTCTATAACTACATCTGCTCCTTCACATCTTAATCTATCGGCTTTTTCAACCGCAATAATCTTCCCATCTTCGATATAAATAGATCCATCCTTTATGATGCGCCTTCTTGAGTCAAGTGTTATTATCCAAGCCGCTCTTTCTATTTTCACGCTACGCATACTATTTAAATTAGGTCTATAGTTATTTAAACCTACACCGCTTTCACTAACATATTGGTAGCTTCGATCCTGCTGACGCTTAAATCTGCTAGGTTGAGCGTGGCTTAACCTTCATAGTCCCAAGAGACTATCTTCTCAAGCGCTATCTTTATGATGGCTGATTCACCCTCTTTTATGGGTGCTTGCTCTTCATACTGCGGATACTTTTTGTATAGCAGCCTCTTCGCTTCCTCGAACTCTCCACCCCCCTCTATTACTTCCGCTCTGCCTTGTATCATTACACCCTTTAGCTTCGACCAATCTTCTCCATATCTGTCTATGAGTAGAGTTATGTTGCTATTTCTCCTTAGATTCTTAACCTTCTTTGAATCTAGGCTTGTGCCTACTAGGATGTTTCTGCCGTTGTAGGTGTAGCAGACTGGAATCAAGTGGATTCTACCATCTTTTTGAAGCGTGGCTAGTCTGGCTACACGCTCTTCCCTTAATAACCTCTCCTCCTTCTCTTTAAGCATACTATAGGCAAAGATTTACGTGAATAAATCCTCTGCGGTTAGCACCACGTCGTAAAACTTTGCCAGAATACCTACGGTTTCATCGCAGGGTGAGTTGATCAGCTTCAGATAGTACCGTTGATTCCTCCACTAAATAATCTATTATCCAAAATCTAAGCGCATACCAATCTGGCTATGATAATCTTGCTCCTTACTATTCAACCACTTCAATAACAGCACAACACAGGCTAGACAGCAAAAGTAGGCTCTTGAAGATTCACATTACCTTTAACAATGTAGAGGGCTTCAAGACATTATAAGACTTGAACTAAAGTTTATGATATTTTGTGGGCTGCTTTCAACGCTAATGTTCCTGCTGTCAAAGCTATTGTAGATATCACTAGCACACCTGTGCCAGCCATCATAAGTAGTGGTGGTGAAAAAGTTACCTCACCTAAGAGGATTATCATTATGCTCCTGCCACGGCAGTAGATGAGTCGTGAGTTTAACTAGGATTCGGCAAATTCTTCCCACACTTTTAAACACAGATAGGGGTATCAGAGTCAAGGTTTGAAGTATATGAGCCCCTCAAAGCACTTACTACGCCTGTTACGATGATGCTTAACTCGCCGTTAAAGCTGAGGGCTGTAGCAGAAATAACCACTAAGTGCAGCATTTCAATAAGCGGGTAAAGTATAGTTTATAATATAGTCTTGAGAGAACCGTATGTAGAGAAATAAGCTGCAAACCAAGGAGGCTGGTGGTATCAAAAGCGCCGCAAAGCGATTGGCTTTAAAGCTTCGCCTCAT
>CALJAQ010000011.1 GCA_938029515.1 uncultured Nitrososphaerales archaeon | reverse complement strand
TAAAATGGGTTAGCGAAATAGAAGTTTTAGAGCAGCCAACCGACTACACAGGCAAGAACATAGCGCTGTCAAGGTTGCAAACAAAAAGGTAGAATAATAGTGAGCCATTACACTTAAATTCCTACTAAGATACTAGAGTTTAGAAGTTCAAGAGAGTAGGTTGGCTTTCATAAAGAGGCTTGAGATCAAAGGCTTCAAATCATTCGGCGAGAAGACTGCATCTTTAAAGCTTGAGCCTGGGTTTACAGCGATAACAGGCCCTAACGGCGGCGGAAAGAGTAACATAATGGATGCAATACTTTTTGTATTGGGTGAAAACAGCCCAAAGGCTCTTAGGGTCAATAAACTCTCCTCCTTGATCTATGACAGTGGAGAAAATCGGCTGACTTCAACACGGGTGACTGTCGTCTTTGATAATACAGACAAATCCATCCCAATGGACTCAGAGACCGTTACAGTCACTCGAGAAATGGATGAAAAGGGTGAGAGCACATATTATCTGAATGGTAAAAAAACCTCTCGAAATGTCATGACAGAGATAATGGGCCTTGCGCTCATCACACACGAAGGCTTCAATATAGTCCCCCAAGGCATGGTTATGCGCATCTCGGAGATGCTTCCAGATGAGAAGAGGAGGTTAATAGAGGATATAGCTGGGGTATCACCTTTCGACGCTAAAAAGGCTGAAGCGCTCAAGCAGCTCCAAGAAGCCGACTTGAGGCTTCAAGTAGCTATGGCTCGGATAGGAGAAATAGAGCATAGGGTGTATTCTCTTGAAGGAGAGAGAAATGATCAGCTTAGACTAAGGCACCTTGAAGATGAGCTAAGGTGGGCGAAGGCGTTAATAGCCTCCAGAAACATAGCGTTAGCTAGAAAACGAAGAGCTGAGGAGGAGGCGAAAGCTAAAGAGAATTCAGCTAGGCTGCAGGAGTTGAACAATAGGTTAAATGATCTCAGAACTGAGATTACGAAAGTTGAGGAGGAGAAGAAGAGCTTCCTCACGAATATAGTAGACAGCTCAACTGAAAGTCTTGTCGATCTGCGGTCTAAGATAAGTAAACTCCTCTATGAAGATGAGAGGCTGAGAAGCGAAAGCTCGAATGCTTCTCTAAGGCTCTTTGAGCTGAGAGAGGAGCTGCCTAAGTTAAATGAAAAACATCAAACACTGTTGCTCGAAAAAGAAAAGCTAGAGGAGCAGATCAGAGAAGATGGTCAGAAACTTAAGGCGTTAGAAGGTGAGAAGACGCGCCTAGAGAAGGATATACTCCATTTACAAAGAAGTAAGGTTAGCCTGCAGAAGATAATCTTCAACTTAAACAACAAAGTTGAGAAGTTAAAGATGGGGCAGAGCAAACTTAAAGCCCGCTTAACTGAACTTAGATCTCAGGTGGAATTAGATAAGCAGAAGAAGAATATGCTTGAAGAAAGCCTTAACAACATGAAGGAGAAGTCAGCTGCCTTCTTAGAAACACTTAACACACTTGAGCAGCACCTAAACCAGATACGCCAGCTTAAAGAAGCTGAGCAAAATACATTCAATAAGCTAAAGGAAGAAGCTGAAGCGTTAACAAAGCGAATAGAAACAATTAGTAATGAGGTTGCTACGTCTCTAGAGGTGCTGAATAGGGCTAGCAAGACCCTCCTACAGCTAGAGGCACAGCAGTCAACTATAGAGAGGCTTGCCCCTGAAGAAGTATCTGTTAATTTATTGATTCAAGCTGCAAAAGACGGCGCTGTAGACGGGGTAATAGGCAGATTTGGGGATCTGATTTCGTTCAAAGATGAATATAAAGCAGCGGTCTTAGCGGCTGCAGGTGAGTGGGCTGATGCTCTTATCGTTACTGATGTTAGGGCGATGATCAAAGCTGCTGAGGCTGCGAAGAGACTCAGGGTTAAGAAGATTAAGCTTATACCGCTTTCTGAAGTCGATGAAGTTGAGGGTGTGAAGCCCCCTTTACAAGCTGGGCTCTTAGGTGCGTTGGCAGACTATGTGGATTGTGATTCAGAGTTTAGAGGGTTAGTGAATCTTATAATTGGGGATACTGTATTGGCAGAGTCTTCTAAGGAGGCTTACTTAGCTTCGCAGCAGGGGCTACGCGCCGTGACTTTACAAGGGTATTTGTTTGAACCAAAGGGTAGGGGATTCACCATAGGGTTTTCAGATAAACTAGGAGCTTTATCAAATATTTTGACTGAGAGATCAGCTAAGGAAGATGTTACCAAAGCTCTAAAAGCCCTTGAGGATATGATTAAAAGACGTAAATCAGAATTAGCAGCCCTTAACAAGGAGTTAAATCGACTTAAAGAAGAGCAGGTTAAGAAGATGCTCGGCGTCGGGAAGATAGAAGCTGAGGCTGCAGCCATCTTAAAAGCTATAGAGAGATACACCAAACTCAGAGATAAGATTAAAAGGAGACTTGCAGCCGAATCACAAAAGATCGAAGCAATCCAAAGGAGAGTAGAAAGAGGAATCAGCAAAATAACAAATATAGAGTCGATGTTGAAGACTATAGAGGAGCGGATAAAAGATCTTTCAGCAAAGAACCCTATAGAAGAGGATCAAAGAGTTAGCGAAGAAATAACGTTAAAGCAGAAGGTCTTAGAGGAATTAGCTACTCAAATCAGAGAACAATACACAACACTGGCTAAGAAGAAGGGTGAACTTGACTACAGACTTATACCAAATATTCAAGACGTAGAACGGAGAACAGCAGACTATGAGGCAGAAGCAAAAGAGTTAGAAACGATCATAAAGTCTTCTGAAGAAAAAAGGGAGGCAATAGCCAAAGAGCTCGAGGAGATCAGAAAAGATGAGGCGATACTTCTCAGCAAATCTAAGCAGAGCAGATCCTTAATAGAGGATTATGAGAGTAAACTTAAGCATCTTAGGTCTCAAGAAGACGCTCTAAGACGCTCTATAAGCGTGGTTGAAAAGGAGCTTCTGCTCAGCAACAGGAACCTAGAAATACTCGCAGATGCTGAACATAGGTATCTGAGTGAACTCTCGATATACGGCTACACTGAACCCATAGAATACTTTGACGGAGTCGATGAGTTAATTAAGAATCTCAGCGACGAATACGAGGAGCTCAGAAGGCAGGTTAATCTGCTAGCTGACACACAATACAAAGAAGTATATACTGGCTACAAGAACCTTTCAACTAGAAGGAATCAGCTCGAAGCTGAAAGGGAGAAGATCGTCGAGTTCATCGAGAAGGTGGAGGCTGAAAAGAAAAAGGTTTTCCTAGATACTTTTGAGAAGATAGATAGAGAGCTGCGTGTAGTCTTTTCAAAAATCACAGGCGGCTCAGCGTGGCTCGAAATCGAGGATCCAGACGATATATTTGGTAGCGGCATCTTCCTGATGACCCACTTTCCAAACAAATTACCTCGAGAATCGAGCTCGATGAGCGGAGGGGAAAAGACCGTTGCAGCTGTATCTTTTATACTCGCAATACAGGCGGTCTACCCCTCACCTTTCTACCTATTTGATGAGATTGATGCACACCTTGATGCGGTTAACGCCGAGAAGGTCGCTGCTCTACTAAAGGAGAGGGCTGAGAAGGCACAGATAGTAGCCATATCGCTAAGGGATACCTTAATAGCCAACGCTGGCACAGTGTATGGAGTCTACATGGTGAACGGTGTTTCGAATATAGTGAAGTATAAGCCGGGTATAGAGGTGGCTGCACGAAAAGTTGAATAAAGAAGCCATAGCCAAAGAACCCCTGAACATACTCGTCAACCCAGACCTCATAAGAAAACATAAACCGTGGAAGATAGACATAGCTTACCTCTTAAACCTATTCCTGAGCTTCATATCTAAGCTGGAGAATTTAGATCTTCGGCTCTGCGGCTCAGCAGCCCTATCTTCAGCAGTCATCTACCGCCTGAAGGTTGAATCTCTATTCCTCAGCGAGAGGTTAAGCGAAGAGAAGAGGCCAGTCAATATAGATGATATACCATTCATACTCTCAATGCCCATAAGATATGAACTACACTCATCAACCATTGAAGATCTGATAATAGCCTTACAGAAGATTGTGGATGAGATTACATTTAGAGCTGAACCAGAGCGACCTAAGCTGACGAGTAAAGAGCCTAGAGTTGAGCTAGATCAATTCATAAACAAGCTTAGAGAAAGCCTCGAACTGTTTAAAACAACCATACTTGAGACGCTAAAGAAAGGGCCGATTCTATTTTCAGCGCTGACCAGAGGTAAAAGCATAGTAGAGGCGGCGAGGATCTTTATTTTCCTACTCTTTTTAGCAGCTGACGGCATACTCGTTTTAGAGCAGCTTGACGAAGACTTGCTGATAACTGGTGCAGCAAGCTTTGTCCGATGACGTCGAATCTAAGGCTAAGATAGAAGCGGCGCTTTACGTTTCTGGTAGGCCGTTAACTGCTGAGGAGCTTGCCAAAGCCGCTGAGCTAACTTCCAAAAGGAAGGCCGTTGCATTAACGCGTTCACTTATGCAGTTTTACAATTCACCTGAGCGAGCTATACAAATAGTCGAATACTCTGGCGGTAGATTTGCGATGCAGCTCAAACCTCAATACTCTAAGGTGGCAAAACGCTTCTCTATGAAGCCGCTACTATCACAGTCAACTCTAAAGACTCTAACATATATAGCATTCTTCCAACCTATTACATCACAGGATTTAGCGGAGAAAAGGGGGCCTCAAGTCTACCAGCATATAAAGCAGCTTAAGCAGATGGGTTTCATAGAAGGAGAACCATCAGGCAAGACAACAGTGTATAAAACCACAGCAACGTTCTCAGAATACTTTGGTCTAAGCCCAGATCCGGAGCGGCTAAAAAGGGAACTAAAGTCAAGAGGGGTGAAACTACGTTAGCCTACAACCTTTTATATCCCTAAGATAGAAGAGTGTCATCTGCTGTGACAGAGAATGGCTAAATCTGTAGAGAATCTGCGTAAGAGGAAGGTTTCAGGAGGAAGAAGGAAGGCAGCACGCTCCAGAAGGGCTTACGAGAGAGACCGATACCCCGCAGAAACCACAATAGGCGAGGAAATAGTCGCGATTAAACTGGTTAGAGGCGGGAATATAAAAATCGCTGTAGAAAAGGCTCAGTATGCGAATGTTGTAGATGAGTCAAATAAGGTTCAACGTGTGAAGATACTTGGCGTAGCCAAAAACCCAGCGAACAAAGAATATGAACGCAGACAGGTGATAACCAAGGGAACACTCATCAAAACTGAATTAGGCTTAGCGAAGGTCACATCTAGACCAGGGCAACACGGTGTAGTGAACGCAGTGCTTGTGAAAAGTTGAAAGAATACGATCGCCTAATAATCTGGATGGATTATTTTAACTCAACTCTATCTAGAGCTGAGGGTAGAAGAGTGCCTTTGAATAAGGCAGTTAGGTCCCTGACGTTAGATGAACTCTGCCAAGCGGCGTCAAGCATAGGCTATACGCCTCAACCGTTTCAGGCACGCCACCCTAAGAGGAGCTATATTCAATCTGGCTATATAGCTGTAGAGAAGAAAGGGAGTAAAACAAAGGTGATCTATGAGTTAGCTGAGGCTCTCCGTAAAATTAGGGAGCAGCGTCTCGAAGTGAGTAAATAGGAATCTTAGACCAGACTTGGCAGCCTTATCTGAAATAGTGGAAGTTAAAGAGGGTGAAACAATAATCTTAGCTCCTAAAACCAGCGTTTTTAACAAGATACCGCCTAAATCTCCAGTGTTTTACAACCCCGCGGCTAAGCTGAATAGAGATGCCTCACTTAGGATCTACAACGCATATGCTAGTTCAACCTGCTCAGAGATAACGTTCGGCGACGCTCTTGCTGGTGTGGGTGCTAGGGGGCTTAGAGTAGCTAAGGAATGTAGAGGTGTTGCCCAAGTCTATCTGAATGATTTGAACCCTAAGGCTATCGAACTCGCTAGGTGTGCAGCGGAGTTAAATGGTGTGTCAGAGAAGTGTGTGTTCACCACGGAAGATACCTTATTATTCTTGGCGGAGCACTCCACACCAGGAAAACGATTTGATGTAGTAGATATAGATCCTTTTGGTTCGCCTACACCTTTTCTTGCAGCTGCTTTAAGGGCGGTTAAACGAGGGGGGTTAGTTTCTCTTACAGCGACTGATACAGCGGTGCTATGCGGCGTATACCCAAAGGTAGCATTAAGACGTTATGGTGGGTTATCTATGAGATGTGAATATGGAAACGAAGTTGGTGCAAGACTACTCTTCGGCGCCGCGGCGAGGTTAGCAATGAGTTTAAACGCGGGCATAGTCCCAGTCTTCACTCAAGCCAGCAGACACTACATAAGAGTCTACTTCACACTAGAAAAAGGTGTCTTAAAGGCTGAGGAGAACCTCACAAACATAGGCTACCTAAACCACTGTGGAAAATGTGGCTACAGAGAGGTAGGTGCACAGTCGAATATCTGCCCGAAGTGTAAAGCGAAGGTGATGAACGCCGGCCCGCTTTGGATTGGGGAGATTAACTCAAAGAGTATTCTTGAGGCTGCTCTTAACCTTAGAGCAGAGAGTAGTAAGCCTGCGGATAAGTTTCTCTCTTTAGCTTTAGGTGAATGCGGGCTCCCACCTGCTTACTATGTTGTGGATAGGGTGGCTGACCGATTAAATGTGTTAACACCCAGTATTGAAGATGTTATAGCTCGCCTTAGGGTTATGGGCTTTAGGGCTGTTAGGACTATATTTAACCCAAAGGGTATTAGGACAGACGCATCTAAAGAGGATGTTGAAGAAGCTATTTTAAGTTTGGGAAAGTAGGTCTTGCTCCGGCTTGTAGTGTTTGCATATTAAGTATAGTTCACTGCTCTGCCCTCTGCTAGCTAATGGCTTTGTTGTATCTATCTTCTCGAAGATCTTCTTTAGCTGTGATTTGACTAGTGGAAGCTCTTCTCCGTCAAAGATCTTCAGCACCGCTGAACCAGAGGGCTTGAGAAGATGCGGCATAAGTGAAATCACCCTCATCGTAAGCTCTATCTGCCTGCCGTGATCCAGTTCCCAGATCCCGGAGAGGTTAGGTGAAAGATCTGAAAGGATGACGTCAACCTTCCCGTTGGTGTAAGATGTGACAGCTTCAACCAGTTCGCTGCTGAACACATCCATCCTTATAGTTAAGACGTTCTCAGCAACACGTGGAATCCCCTTTAAATCCACACCTACAACGAGCCCGTCTAAACCTACCCTCTCAGACGCTACTTGAAGCCAACCTCCAGGCGCGGCGCCGAGATCTAAGACTTTGTCCCCTTCTCGAAAAATGCGATAGCGTTCATCGAGTTGTATAAGCTTAAAGGCTGCGCGGCTTCTGTATCCTTGAGCAGCGGCTAATCTTCGATAGAGGTCTCGTTTAGCTTCTCTTAGCTTCAATCTTCTTGAACCGCCTTCACATGGCCTCGGAGCTGCTCTGACTATTAGCTACGTAGTCTTGCTTAACCCACTCCACTATCTTACTGCAGGTGTATGGCGTAATTATGCCGTTAGGTGCACACTTAGTCTCCACCACGCAGGTTATACAAGGCGCTTGCTCTATCGATTTAATTTGAATAGGTAGGCGTAGAGGTGTAAGCTTGTAAGTCCATCTTCCATTATCAAGGACACGCTCCCTTTTAACCAGCCCCCTTTTCTCAAGCCGTATAGCTAGTCTTGAACCGTCTCGGCTTGTTAAGTTAAGTTTCTTCCAGAGTTCACTTTGGAGGACGCCTTCTTTCCCAAGCTCTACAACCAGCTTGTAGACTCTGGATGTTAGGTCGAGCACCCCATTTTGTTTGCTGTTCTGCTGCTGCATAACACTCCCTCTTCCTTTGTTTTATAGTAGGGGAAGGTTTTATATCAACTTTTTTGCAGTAACTTCCTTTATTACATCTAAGGTTTGAAGTATATCTTCTCTACCTATGCCTCTATGTGTAACCATGCGAATTATGTTTCCTCTTACTGTAAGAGCCTTTACACCATGTTTTAGCAGAGCTGATATGAAGTCGCTTCCAGATACGCCTAGATCTGAGATATCGAACATAACTATGTTGCTCTGAACCCTTCTGAGATCTATCTTTATTCCATCCATCTTCGCCAAACCTTCTGCTAGCAAGCGTGCGTTATCGTGATCTTCCCTTAGCCTATCAACCATCTTTTCAAGCGCAATCAAACCCGCTGCCGCTATGACCCCAGCTTGTCTCATTCCGCCTCCAAGCATCTTCCTCATTCTACGCGCCCTTTCTATAAACGAGCTCGACCCGACTACAAGTGAGCCAATGGGTGCGCTAAGGCCTTTTGAAAGGCAGAACATAACTGAATCCGCTGGGGATACTAGCTCTTTAACATCTACACCAAGCGCCACTGCCGCATTAAATATACGCGCGCCATCTATATGCACAGCAAGCCCGTGCCTCGCTGCGACCTCACAGACCTTACGTGTCTGCGAGGGGGTGATGCAAGTGCCTCCTGCTAAATTGTGGGTGTTTTCTAGACAGATTAGCGCAGTTTTTGGAAGATGTGGGCTTGGTGGGCGGATTGCCTCTTCGACTGCTTCAGGTTCTAAGACACCCATTTCGCCTTTTATTGGTCTGGGTAGAACTCCTGCTATGGCAGAGATGCCTCCCATCTCGTAGTGGTAGATGTGCGCGTCAGCTTCTAAAATGACTTCTTCACCCCGCTTTGTCTGTGTAAGTATGGATACTAGATTTCCTTGTGTGCCGCTGGTGACGAGGAGAGCTGCTTCTTTACCCATCTTCTTTGCAGCAAGCTCTTCTAGCTCTTTAACTGTGGGGTCTTCGCCAAAGACGTCGTCCCCTAGTTTAGCGTTTCTTATGGCTTCAAGCATTTCTTCTGTTGGTAAGGTTACTGTGTCGCTTCTCAGGTCGATGACCTTATTCAAATTTAGATTACATCTCAATTGTTAGTTATTCTTTAGCGGTTTAAGCTTCTGCCTTATAATATAATTATCTAAAATTTCTTTGCATCTGTGTCTGACGGTCACATCCGTGACTTCGGCTACGCTGGCTACTTCACGTTGTGGGAGGTTTTCACTGTTTATGACGGAGGCTATATAGATGCAAGCAGCTGCTAATCCGCTTGGGGACTTTCCGTCTTGCATATTTAAGGTCTTTGTTGCTTTAAATATTTGTAGAGCGGTTCTTTCGGTCTTTGGGCTTACTTTCATAATATTTGCTAATCTAGCTATGTGTTTCTCAACTGTGAGGAGAGGTGGGTGATCTACTGCGGCTTCAGCGGCGATTAAGCGGTAGTATTTGTTAAGCGCTTTCACTTCGATTCCCGCTGCTTCAGAGATCTCTTTGACGCTTCTCCCAACTTCGTGGATCTTGGATGATAAATAGACCACCGCTGCCGAAACCTTAGTTACGGATTTGCTTTTCACAGCACCTTTCTTTTGAAGCTGCCGATATATTCGTGCAGAAGTTTCAGCTACTACAGTGGGCATCTTTAGGCTACTACATAGATTGTTAATCAGAGATAAGGCGTGAGCTAAATTCCTCTCAGCTGCTGAAGAGGTTCGTAGTCTCCTCTGCAAGTTTCTAAGCTCGCCATATAGGTCTTTACCTACAGATTCGGTTGACTCAGAGTCTTGTTTGAAGCCGATTTCACTACCTAAACCGTAGTCGTGGAATCTTGGTGTAATAGGTGAGCCTACTCTCACCCTCTTCTCCTTATCTTCAACGTCTAGAGCCTTCCACTCTGGGCCTAAATCGACGATGTGTTCATCCAAAACATATCCGCAGGCTTCGCAGAAGGCTTCACCCCGATCTGGGTCGCCTACTAGCCTTCCACCACAAATCTTACATGTTAAAGACGCATCTAAACTTTTACTCACGCTTACCGCCCTCAGCAGACAGATAGACTTCTTTCCCTTCGAGCTTCTTAACTCTATCGCTTATCGGAATACAAGAGAGGTATGGTTCTTTAACCTGCCCAAAGACCTCGGCAACCTTTGCAACCCTCCTCCCATTAGAGTCGATGAGCACAGCACCTACTCTGATGTTTGCAGTGGTGGCCTTCACGATCAGTCTGCCACTTTTGGCTAGATGTATAACAATACCCACTTTTTCAACCAAAGCCTTGCATCTAACACAATAGGCTATTTGTATTCGTAGAAGCCTCTTTTAGTCTTTCTACCGAGTCTGCCGGCTGCAACCATCTTTCGAAGTATGTGGATAGGTTTAGGCATCGTGTTCCCGCCTTGCATACTCTTGATACTCTGATCCATATGGTAGAGCACATCTATACCTATCAGATCTGCTAACTCAAACGGGCCCATAGGCATGCCAGCACCACTCTTCATGGCGAGGTCGATGTCCTTCATAGAGGCAACGCCTTCTTCATAGAGAGCGAAAGCTTCGTTGAGCATAGCCATAAGCACACGGTTTACAAGGAATCCAGGTATGTCTTTTACTACTATAGGTTGCATGGTTGATCTATGGTTTTTGATGGATCTGCAAAAGTTCAGCACAGTATCTACTGTGGCTTGGCTTGTTTCTAACCCTGGGATTACTTCTATCAGGGGCAGTAGGGTTGGTGGGTTAAAGAAGTGTATGCCTATAACTTTATCCGACCTCTTTGCCGCTGCGGCTACCTCACTTATCATTATAGTTGAGGTGTTAGATGAGAGTATGGTGTGGCTTGGTGTAACTTCATCGAGCTTCTTGAAGACCTCTTTCTTAACATCGATGTCTTCAACGACAGACTCTATGATCAAGTCTACATCGTTGAAGTCTTCTAAGTTGAGGGTGGGGTGTATACGTTGGTAGATCTGCTCTATTGCTGATTCGTCGAGCTGCGGCTTTAACCTATCTTTGATCAGCGCCTTCTGCTCCTCTGTAAGCTGTATTCCTAAGGTCTGCTCCGCCTTCTTTATCTCCCTCTCAGCCCTCGTTTTATTATATTCAAGTAGATCATTCAGAATCCTCCTTATGTCTGATAAAGCCCTTTGTTTTGACTCCTCTGTTCTGTGCCTAGTCTTCACCTCATAGCCGTTAAAAGCCATAAGCTCAGCTATCTGAGCGCCCATAACACCCGCGCCAACAACACCAATCCTTTTAATATTCAAGGACATATTTGCTCACCAATCTTAGGCATTAAGCTGGTAGAAGATGTTTACGGTCTCTCAATGACCATAGCCATGCCTTGACCGCCGCCTATACACATAGTCACCAGACCGCGTTTAAGCCCTCGCCGCTTCATCTCGTGGAGAAGCGTCACTACCTGTCTAGTGCCGGTGGCACCGATCGGATGCCCCAAGGCTATACCGCTTCCACGTGGATTAGTCTTCTCAAGGTCGAATCCGAGCTCTCTTATGCAGGCTATAGCTTGAGCGGCAAAGGCTTCGTTTAACTCGACTACATCAAGATCCTTAACCTCAAGCTCAGCTTTAGCTAAAGCCTTTCTGACGGCTGGTATTGGGCCTAAGCCCATGTAGGCTGGATCTACGCCTCCTGAAGCGTAAGATCTAATAACACCTAAAATCTTTTGACCGAGCTCCTCAGCCTTCTCTCTACTCATCAACACTACAGCTGCTGCGGCATCGTTTATCCCAGATGCGTTACCCGCTGTAACAGTGCCGTCTTTCTTGAATACTGGAGGCAGTGCAGCCATCTTCTCAAGGCTTGTCTCCATAGGGCGTTCGTCTGTGTCGAATATGATTGGCGGGCCTTTTCTTTGAGGTATTTCTACTGGGACGATCTCCTCTTTAAACAACCCTTCTTTTATCGCTGCTCTTGCTCTTTGATGGCTTAGAAAGCCTATCCTATCCTGCTCTTCTCTGCTTATACCGTATTTTGCAACAATATTTTCTGCCGTGTAACCCATGTGGTAGCCGTAAAAGATTTCCCATAGCCCATCATAGACCATAACATCTATTATTTGACCATAGGCGTTTATATCCATCCTATACCCCCATCTGGCCTTAGGAAGGGCGTATGGTGTATTGCTCATGCTTTCGAAACCTCCTGCTACAACCACCTCTGCTTCTCCAGCGGCTATTGACTGCGCCGCTAACGCTATCGACTTTAAACCTGAGCCGCAGACTTTATTAACAGTAAAGGCTGGTGTTTCTTTAGGTATCCCTGCGTAGACCGCAGCTTGCCTAGCTGGGTTCTGGCCTTGGGCTGCTTGAAGCACATTCCCCATGATTACTTCATCAACTTGAATAGGTGTGCTGTCTTCACCCCACTGATAATACTGCTTCTCTAGCTCCGTTAACCCAACACCCCTAAAGACGCTTGGCGCCAACCTCTGGAGACCTTCGCTTACTATAGGCTTAAGGTGAGCCCGTTCTAACGCTGCATGTATGACTATTGCACCGAGTCTGCTTAAAGGCACATCTTTTAGAGCGCCTCCAAAGTTTCCTATGGCTGTTCGCGCAGCGCCAGTGATGACTACTTCAACCAAACCATCCACCAAACTCAGGCTAAGCAATTGCTATATAAAAGGCAAACGGCAGGCTTCACCGCATCGTGTAATAAACCCTTAAATCTTCTTACGTTCAGAATTCAGAGCGTCTTGTTTGATATAATTATACAAAACGGAATCGTTGTAGATGGCTCTGGTAACCATTGGTTTAAAGCCGATCTAGCCGTAAAAGATGGGCGAATAGCAGCTATAAGCAGATCCTTTACGTCGAAGGCTGATAAGTTGATAGATGCGGAGGGGCTGATAGTCACACCAGGCTTCATAGATATACATTCCCATTCAGATCTCTGCTTGATATTCGACGGAGACGCTCAAAGCAAAGTCAGACAAGGTGTAACAACAGAGGTTGTTGGAAATTGTGGTATGTCAGCGGCGCCGCTTTCAAAGGAGCAGAAGGCTGAGATTAAAAGGGGCGCATCGTTTCTTCTACCGCCGGGCTTAGAGGTTGATTTGGCTTGGAGCAGGGTTTCAGAATATTTGAAGACGCTGGAGAGGAGGGGGGTAAGTGTGAATGTGGCTCTGCTCTCCGGGCATAGTAATCTTAGGGTTTGGTGTATGGGGTATAGTGACGCTAAACCTACGAGGAGCCAGATGCAGGAGATGAAGGATCTGTTGAAGCAGGCGATAAAAGAAGGAGCATTCGGCTTCTCAACAGGGTTAGTCTACCCTCCAAGCGGATACGCCTCTATAGAGGAGTTAGTTGAGTTGGCTAAGGTTGCGTCTAAGCAGGGGAGCATACATACTTCACATATTAGAAACGAGGGGGCTGCTGTGTTAGATGCTGTTAAAGAGATCATAGAGGTCTCTAGGGCAAGTGGGGTGTCTGCGCAGATCTCACACATAAAGTCTCAACCACCAGAGTTCTGGGGGCATGTGCCAGGTATACTAGGGTTAATAGAGGGGGCAAGAAGAGCTGGTCTTGATATAACTTGCGACATATACCCCTATACCGCTGGAAGCACTTACCTAAGCGCTGTTGTTGCACCCCTCTGGGCTATGGAAGGAGGGGTTAAGAGGCTTGTTGAGAGGCTAAAGGATAGTAAACTTAAGGCTAGGATAAAGAAGGAGTCGCTTGAAAGGCGATACTATAGAAGAGAAGATTGTGACAGAATATTCATAGCGTCATCAACCCGCTTTAAAGAGTATGAAGGCAGAAGCATAGGAGAATTGGCTAGAAGTGTAGGTGAAGATCCTATCGACTTTATGCTGAATCTCTTAGAAGAGGAAACCTCGATTCACGTCGTCTTAGACTTCATGGATGAAAATGAAGTAAAATACGCTTTGAAGCATCCTTTGACTATGGTGGGCTCAGACGGATACGCCTTAAACGCAGAAGGGCCTCTAAGTGTAGGAAAACCTCACCCAAGGAGCTACGGAACCTTTCCTAGAATACTTAGGAGGTATGTTAGAGAGGAAGAGTTGATAAGGTTGGAGGAAGCTGTTAGAAAGATGACTTCATATCCAGCACAAAGACTGGGGTTAAGAGATAGGGGTAAAATAGCGGTTGGCTTCTGGGCTGACCTAGCCGTATTTAACTTTACACACATCGAAGACAAAGCTACATACACCAACCCACACCAATACCCTTCAGGTATAGAGTATGTGCTGGTTAACGGCGTGCCTGTAGTCGAAGAAGGTGAGCATACACGCGCTAAACCAGGTAGAGCCCTTAGACATAGCTAATAAAGTGTAGAAGAAAAATACTCTCATCCTACTCTAAGCGGGTTAAGGACTTATTTCTTCGACTCGATTAGTGTTATGCTTTCTACACTCTATGTGCTTCCATTAAAAGTCTACAACAATTCACCCTTTAAACCGCTTTGATCCACGCATAACCTAAACATTGTTTTCTACCCCTCGGAGGCAAACTTTACATAACTCTATCAGCAAAATACCTATTTTAATCAAAATTCTGATGTGTTTAATTTCGCACTGCCAAACCTTTACTACCGCTGATATTTTAGAGGTTCAAGAAGATTTTGGTAAGGGGTCGACGGCTTCAGAGACTCAAGAGACTCGCCTATCATCTTGCTTAGCTCGGCAGCTTTAATCTCCCTCTTAACCTAGGTGTGAATGGCTTACACACCCTGTCTCTTAAAAGAATTTGTAAGAGCTTATCAGCGACTATTAAGCCTGCTTTGAATCTTCAATCTCTACATTCGAATCTCCTTAAATCTTTGTCAAAAAAGTGGGGAATTAGATCGATGGTTGCTACCTGATTTTCCTACAGGAAAATTTTTCGGCAAAAATCCGGTAGTATAATTGGGTGGCTAACAGCGCTGCCACTAACCTTCTTCTGCCCTCACCCAAATTCTTGGCGAATCTCTTC
>CALJAQ010000010.1 GCA_938029515.1 uncultured Nitrososphaerales archaeon | reverse complement strand
TTCGCCTTGAGAGTGCCGAAATACCTTTTGATGCCGTTCCTCTCCCCATAGGTCTGATGCTCATATGTTAATCAAGCTTCTCTAATACATTCCTGTACCACCGCCCTTTATCCACAAAAATTATGGGCTTATTCTCATAGAATTGAGGCAAATCCTTCAAGAAGAGCTCTGCATCGAAGCCACTCCTTGTGAAAGATGCTCTAAAGGCTAAGAGCCCCTTTGTATCCAAATCCCTAGCACCCCGTATGAAGAGCCGCTGCTCGCCGAGCTTCTTAGCCTCATCCGCATCTCCTATGCTTCCTCTCAGGCTTCTGTAATACTTCCTTAAGGCCATAAAGGCGTCGTGAACAAGCGACATAAGACAGCTACCTAAGAGCTTTAAAGTCCATCTATACGATAGGCGGCAAGAGCTTGGCAGCAAGAACCTTTGCCTCAATAGACACTCTACTCCTCTGAAAGGCCTACTCCCTCACCCAATCAACTACCATCTGAGGAGCGAGCGTACACAAAAACCACACTACAACAACCTTAAACAACTCGAACAAACCAGAGATTAACCTTATCTTGATGTGATGAGGATGAGGGGGGCTTTTAAGGCATCGTGTGAACGCCTTGTTTTGTGGGTTGAATGTGCATAAGAGTGTTGCTATGCTGCTATCATCGACGAGTTGGTAATCTGTTTAAATAGAGGGGGTTTCGAGCAGTTCTATACGTGAGTTCTTGAGCCTGCATCGCCCTATATAGTGTGTTGAAGAATAGGGAGCCGTATCAAGATTAGACGTCTTAGCTCCCGAGGTGTTGCTGCGTCTCAGTACGCGTTAACTTATTGGGGAGCCTATGCTAAACAAGCATATTGCCCCTCTATGGGCGTTGGGTGCGTGCCCATTGAGGCGCCAAGCTAACATAGCTTGCTCTTCGTAGGGTAACATTCTCATTTTAGAATATATGGTTTTGAATCTATAGACTATAAGAATATTAGATAATATGAATAACCTAATAACGAAGGACATGAGTGAAAAAATGAGCATAATAGTATTTTCAGGCACAGTAGACAAACTGTATCCCGTAGGTATACTAGCCTCTGGCGCTGTAGCTATGGGTATGGATGTAGATATCTTCATAACTTTCTGGGGCCTTAACGCATTTCGTAAAGATCAGGTTACAAAAAACACAAAGATCAGCAAAGACTTCGAGGAGATGAGCGGAGCAATGATGCAAATGATGCAGGCTAAAAACGTCCCATCTTGGTATGACATATTAAAGCGGGCAAAAGAAGTAGGTAATGTCAAGATACACGCCTGCTCTATGACGATGGATCTTATGGGAATGACGAAGGAGCACCTAGCTGATGTTGTAGATGATGTAGTTGGCGTAGGTAGCTTCATAGACCTTGCAAAGGACTCAAAGATAACCCTCTTCATCTAAAGAGGGTGAAGTAAGATGGTTGAGGTGAAGATAAACAGAACTGTAGATGCGAGAGGAAGCTTCTGTCCAGGCCCTTTGATGGAACTCATCAGAGCGGTAAAAGAGGCTCAAGTAGGTGAAGTTATCGAAGTCTTATCATCTGATCAGGGTTCTAAGCGCGATATTCCTCTTTGGGTCTCTAAGGCTGGGCACATACTACTCAACGTCAACGATAATGGAGGATACACCTCCTTCATAGTAAGGAAGGCTAAGTAATATTCAAAGTGGGTAATGTTGAAGAAGGTTGTAGTCTTAGGAGGGGGTGTCGGCGGCACTATCGTAGCTAACATAGTTTCACGCAGATTAAAGAAGGATGCAAACGTTACGCTCGTAGATAAATCTGGAAAGCACATCTACCAGCCGGGATTTGTTTATGTTGCTTTCGGCGACGAGCAGATACATAACATCATAAGAGATGAGGGCAGTCTTCTAAACAAAGATTGTAAGTTGATTATTAAAGAGGCGACTAAGATAGATCCTAAAGACCGTAAAGTGGTCCTAGATGACGGGCAAAGTTTAGACTACGACTACCTAGTGATTGCTACAGGTTCACGCATAGTACCTGAAGAAGTTAAGGGCTTAAAAGAAGGAGCACACCACTTTTACGATGCGGAAGCCGCAGAAAAGCTGCGCCAAGCACTTATAGCCTTCGCAGGTGGGAAAGTTGTCGTTGGCGTAGGAGGGGTGCCTTATAAGTGTCCACCAGCACCTGCAGAAGCAGCTTGCCAACTTGACTACTACTTTAAGAAGCGTGGGATAAGAGATAAGGTGCAGATAGAGTTCCTTTCCCCCTTACCTAGGGTCTTCCCCCTAGAGGCTGTTAACCCCTTCGTAACCAAGATCTTTGAAGAGAAGGAGGTAGCTTATCACACATTCTTCAACGTCGATTACGTAGACCCAGAGGCTAAAAAAGTCTATTCGCTGGAAGGCGAATCTGTCGACTACGACCTATTGATCTTGGTGCCGCCGCATAGGGGCGCAAAGGTGATTGAAGAATCTGGCTTAGGGGATAGAGGCGGCTGGATTCCTACCGATAAGTACACTCTACAGGCCAAAGGTTTTGACGACGTTTACGTTGTAGGAGACGCAACTGACATCCCTATCTCAAAGGCTGGCGCAACAGCTCACTACGAAGCTAAGATTGCTGCCAATAACATCATAACTCAGATAACCGGAGCAGGAAGCCTAAAACACTATGACGGTAAAGTTAGATGCTTTTGTGACGCTGGTTTTAAGAAAGGAATCTCCTTATCCTTTGACTACACACACCCACCTAAGCCTCCTTCAAACCTAAGCCTAAGCGCATATTTAGGGAAGGTGATCCTTAACAAGATGTATTGGCTGACCATACCTTCTGGTAGATTCTAAAAATGAGTTCAATAGACAAACGCATCTACCAGCTGCAAGCGGATGTTTGCAAAGCCTTAGCAAACCCCCTGCGTATCGAAATCATCAACACCCTTAAAGAAGGGGCAAAGACCGTCACAGAGCTCGTAGATATTATCAAAGTCAATCAAGCCAATCTATCCCAACACCTAGCTATACTTCGCAGCAAAAAGATCGTTGAAGCAAGAAGAGAAGGCAACAGCGTCTACTACTCACTAGCCAACCCAAAGATAATAGAAGCCTGCAACCTTCTCCGACGAATCTTACGTGAACAACTAGAAGCAGAGAGAAAACTAATCTCAATAAAATAACAGCATAA
>CALJAQ010000009.1 GCA_938029515.1 uncultured Nitrososphaerales archaeon | reverse complement strand
ATTGTAGGAGCTTATCGGCTTGCTGTATGAGATCTTGCAGCGTGAGTTCTGAAGGCGGAGCTACTGCTGCTGTTACGTTAGCGACTCTGCTTAAGAAGCTTCTATATGCCTCGTAGACGTTGCTGCCTAACCCAACGTAGTACTCTCCTGTGAAGGCTGCGCCTATCGCCGCTACAACACCTAGCTCAGTGACAACCCCCCCTGCTCCAGCTGTGTAGACTGGTATTATGTAGATATCTTGTTCACCTATTCGGTAGAAGATGGTGTCACCTACTCTAGATTTGTTGCCCCACAACGTTCTTAGCTGAGCGAACTCAGGATTCTTCTGAAGCGCTTCAAGAACAGCTGTGGGGCCTAGCAGCTTAGTGGGTGAGTCGATGGGTACGGCGTAGAATATCATTTCACCTAAGTTAGGTGGGTCGTTTCTCACCACCATGTAGCCGGCTAGGTTTCTGCCGCCAGCGCCCCTCAGCTCTAAGGAGAGTAAGCCTATGAACTCAGGGTGGTCAAAGGTGGGTGGCTTTGCCACCACAAAATATGTGTCTAAGCCTTGTGGGACTTCGAAAAACTCTCTCGCCACTATGAATGCTTCAGCGTCCTTCACGTGGTAAAAGTTATACATGCTGATTCTCCATTCAAATAACTCCTCTGGGTAGCGTAGTTGACGCTTAATTACCTCTGGCAGCGTCGGTGTGATGTATTCCCCGTATGCTGCTTTGAAGAGTCTGCTTAGGAAGTCTTCTCCTATAACATGTATGTGGGGTGTACCATCGTATACGTCTATGAACGCGTAGCCTACAAGTCTAACATAGGGGTTGCGGACGCCCCAAGGAACGTGGCTGGTGTCTAGAGCCGCGATCAAAGGCACCATATAGTATGTGTTCACACCATCGGTGACTGGGAATATGTCAATAGTCTTTCCACCGAAATAATATTGGAAGTAGGGTAAGAGGGTCTCAACCCTAGAGATGACATCTCTATATCTAAGGATTTGGATGGGTGTATCTCGGTAGGCCCAGAAGAAGTTGGCATCAAAGAACCAGCTTAAAGGCGGCTGTATAACCACACCCCCTCTACCATTATAAAAACCTCCACCAACCTCAGGCTGCGGCGCAGCTGTGCTTAGCGGTCTAGCAGCCCAACTTTCTGAGAAGAGCCCTGATTCACCATAGTAGATTGTCCGCTGCTTAAAGAATGAGCTTGAGTCTACACTTCTGCCGCTGTGCCCTTCCAACATCAGAAAACCATTTGGGACGTTTGTATAGTATAGGTGCTCAGAGAACCATCTATCTTCTGCCCTAACCGTCTTCGGTAAAATAGGTTTCATAGAGGCGCTCCAGTAAAGTGTGTTGTTGAATCTGAGGATGTCAGCATCGGCGAAGTCCACATACGGTATGAGCCCGATGTCTGGTTTAAGCTTGGCGAATGCCGCTTGGGGGTCCCAGAGTCTGACTCTACTTAGTAGGTCTCTGCTGCCTTCGATTAAAGCCGGTATGTCTGAAGGCCTGATGTTAGGCACGCTAAAGTTGTATCTATACTCCTTCACTTCGTCCAGCTGCGCTAGATAGCGGTTGACCGCTATCTGCTGTGTGACATATGGGCCTAGCCACTCCACCTTCCTAGCGTCTGCTATGCTATTGTTCACAGCCATAAGTGCCCCGACTGTTAGAAGTAGTATGAGTATGGGTACGATCCGTAGGGCTACTGTTCTAGCCGTGTATACGCTCCCCTTCTTATCTATGAGCATCATGGCTGTAAAGAGTATGGCGCCTGCTGCAAGCCCGGCTATATAGTAGCGTGTATTGTAGTCTATGTTAGAGGGGAAGAAGGCGTTAACTAAAGCCCAGAGTAGCGCTAACGCTACGAGCCCCTCTACTACAGCTACCCTCCAACCTACGTTGATTCTTCCTGTAGAGATCTCTTCACTCGAGGGTGTTACGACCTTAAGAAGCTGGGTAATGCCGACTAGGAGAGTAAGCCTTACACCTAAGGCGCCTAAGATCGGGGTTACAAATAATGTGAGAAGCGGCATAAGCGGCGCAACGATCTCTAAAGCGTAGCTAATGTTGTTGATGGGTGGTGTCACAAAAGGTAATGTAAGAAGACTGCTTAGGTCTCCTACATTGACGCCTAACCCTTCTTGAGCAGATGAGAGTGCCATACCGAAGAAGAGGTTTCTGAAGAAGACAACGCCTAAAAGAACTTTGGTGATCTGCCACATAAGAAACTTGATGAATGGCATCTTGAAGCCTTTAAAGTCAAAGTATCTTTTTGGGACTGCTTCGAGGTACCCTCTTTCCCTCAAGACTCTGAGTATTAGAGGTATGAGCCACCACACTATTGACCTTCTGCTCCTAAAGTCTATCCTGAAGAGCGCTAATGCTGCTAGTATGATGCCAGCATATAGCTCAAAGTAGATTGGTTTGAGGTAGAGCTCACCGAACTCTACTATGTTAAGCCAGAACCATAGTATCTGCCCACCTACGCTGGCAAATATTATGAGCGCTATTAGAAGCGCCGCGATTAAGGTGATCCATCTACCTGCTCTTCTAGTAGGCTCAGAATACATTTCCATCGTAGTATGAAGTCATAAGTGTTAAAAGTTTTCCTATAGGTGTTTGAATATGTTTGCGGTGTTGTGATTGGTTAGGGTGCTTGTCGTTGTGACTAGGCGTATCGCTGAGTCTGCTTTAAACACGCTCTTGGGCAGGTTTGAAGTAAGATTATATGATAGCGACGAGCCTCCTAGTAGATGCTGGCTTGAGTCGAATATTGGTGATGCTGACGGTGTGGTTTGCACGCTATCTGATAGGTTTGATTCAGAGCTCTTTAAGAAGGCTGAGCGCCTTAAAGTTTTGAGCTCTATGAGTGTGGGTTTAGATCACGTGGATCTTGATGCCGCCACGATGCGGGGTGTGTATGTGACTTATACTCCGGATGTGCTGACTGATGCGACAGCGGATTTAACTTGGGCGCTTCTACTTGGCGTAGCAAGAAGGGTGTCTGAGGCTGAAAGGTTTCTTAGAGGTGGGTTATGGAGGGTAGCGTGGGCACCTAACATGTTCTTAGGGTCTGATGTTTACGGCAAGACGCTTGGCATAGTGGGTATGGGTAGAATAGGGTATGCAGTGGCGAAAAGGGCTAGAGGTTTCGATATGCAAATCTTATACTATCAGAGGCGCAGACTCAGCGAAGATGTGGAAAAGGTTATTGGAGCGAGATATGTAGAACTAGATGAGCTTCTCAGACGCTCTGACTTTGTGTCCATACACTTACCTTTAACAGAGCAGACAAGAGGTCTGATAAATGAGGAGCGGCTGCGTTTGATGAAGCCCACAGCATACTTGATTAATACATCAAGAGGCGCTGTGATAGATGAGGCAGCCCTGATCAAAGCGCTTAAGGACGGTTGGATAAGAGGAGTAGCCTTAGACGTGTATAGCGTCGAACCTTTATCTAAAGACAACCAGCTCCTTCGATTTGAAAATGTTCTACTAACCCCCCACATAGGAAGCGCAACGACAGAGACGAGGAAGAGGATGGCTGAGCTCGCAGTGGATAATCTAACCGCGGTGCTTATAGGCAGGCTCCCACTACACTTAGCTAACCCGGATGTAGTGCGCATTAGACCATTGGGTTAGCTAGGCTGCTGCGTCTCACTATTCTGTTTTACCCCTACTGTAGTCTTCTTAGATCTTCTAGTGGCTCTACTGGTTTTGGTGCTTCTCCTTCTTCGGGCTGGTTTACTTGCTGGCTTAGGCGCTTCTTCTTTAGGAGGCTCCACTGCGGCTGACGGCTGTGGTGACACCTCTTTCGGCGCTTCAATATCCGTTA
>CALJAQ010000008.1 GCA_938029515.1 uncultured Nitrososphaerales archaeon | reverse complement strand
CAACCTACACACTCTGGACTGGGATAGTTGGGCTTGAACTGATCTGTAAAGCTGCTTCAAAAGGGCTGGGCGACAGGATGCCAGCATCCTCAGGAGGAGATGTTCCAGGCTTCATGATGGTTGGGTTCCATCCAGATACAGGCAGACCCTACGCGTTAAGCAATAACGAGGTCATCGGCTGGGGTGCTTCACCTGATCACGACGGCTCTAATGGGCTCCAACACCATTCTACGCCTGTTGTGAGAAACACGCCGATTGAGGTGCTAGAGATCAGAACAGGGATGATGATAGAGCGGCTTGAGTTCATAACCGACTCAGGCGGCGCTGGCAGGTATAGGGGAGGTTTAGGGGTGCAAAGGGACATATCCTTTACAGCAGAAGGCGATTTCCTCTCTGTGATGAAGAAGAGTAAAACAAAGCCCTGGGGTTTGGCTGGAGGGTATGATGCTGAACCTAGCGGGATGTATATCTACGCAGGCACCGACAAAGAGAGGCGGGTAGGCACATTTAGAGCGAAAGTGAAGGCTGGTGATAGATGCATACTTAAAACCGCAGGAGGCGGAGGCTACGGTAATCCAAAGGAGAGAGATCCAACTTTGGTGCTAGAAGATGTGCTAGATGGGTATGTATCTCTAAAGGCCGCAAAAGAAATTTACGGCGTTGCTATAGTCGATGGGAAGATAGACTGGGAGGAGACTAAGAGGATTCGGCTCTCAAACTGTTAAACGCTACCTAGATGTTAAGCTAAGATCATCTTGATGTGATGATGATACGAGGAGGGAGAAGCGTGCAAGGCATCGTGTGAACGCCTTGTTTTGTGGGTTGGATAAGAGTGGTTGCTATGCGCTATCATCGATGAGCTTGGTTGATGATAGGAGGGTTTCGAACAGCGCTATAGAGTTCTTGAGCCGTAAAATTTTCTTTAACCCAAAAAGACGACAGCTAGTTTCGAACAGTGCTATAGAGTTCTTGAGCCCACTTCAGCATCACCCCACCTATACGCTTCATCATCGTTTCGAACAGTGCTATAGAGTTCTTGAGCCTGCATCATCCTAAGAGAGTGGTGGTGGAGGCATCTACCTGCATAGCTCCAATCTATAGGTGTTGGTGAAAGATGGGTACGATATTCTAGTCTCTCACCCTACTAAAACCAGGTTGATAGCTGAGTCTAGGGTGAAGGGTGTTATGGTTGATGCTAGAGTGTTGGCTGAGCTTATTAGGCTCGATGCGCTACCACCATCATTGCCTGATGAAGATATAGCATCAATAAGAGAGGTGGTGAGTGGAGAGCATTCTTGGTTAGAGAGAGGGGTAGGCTGAAGATGGAGATAAGAGACTACACCTATAATGGGGTGAAGAAGCTGCTATAGGTTATTCACCGAGAAGGGTATCGATTGCTAAGGTCCTTGAGCCGCTGGATATGTGTCTGAGGCTTATCGACGCATTGAAGAGGGAGATCTCAGCTCTATCAAGAAGGCTGAAGGAGAGGGCTTATGAAGATGAGATGTAAGGCTCCTTATACTATGCATAGGGTACTACTTAGCCTCCTCATAAAATCAGAGGTCAGGAGAGTAGAGCGCTTCCCAGACGGTGAGAAGCTATGCTCCTACGCTGGTCTTCTGTAAGGGTTTCAGGGAGGCGCGTGAAGTATGGTTCAGTAACGAAGCAGGGCTCAAGGTGGCTGAGGTGGATATGGTCGAATATGCACACGTAAAGCATGAAACATCCATATCAAGATTCTACCACCATCTTGCTGAGAGGAAGGGGAGGCAGGTAGCTATTGTTGCAACAGCGAGGAAGCTCCTACTACGCTACTATAGTGTGTTGAAGAATAGGAATCCGTATCAAGATCAAGCGTCTTAGCGCCCCGAGGGATTGCTGCGCCTCAGTACAAGTTAACTTGATTGAGTAGATGGATGCGGAACAAGCATACTGCCTCCTTTGTGGGCGTATAGGTGACTACCCATCACATTGAAACGCTAAGCTAACATAGCCTACTTCTCATAGAGAACAGCGCCTAGAGTTAAGGGTTAAACTTTTTAAAATTTGTCTCCGTGTCCTAAAATGTGTTTGACTATGTTCTAATTCATTACGGGGAGATAGCGTTAAAGGGTCTGAATAGACCATTCTACGAGAGAAAGCTAGTTGAAAACATCAAGAAGGCGCTCGCAAACCAAGATTACGCAGGGGTGAAGAGGATTCAGGGTAGACTCGTGATAGAGCTGAGCGGAAGATCTGATACTTCTGAAATCGAGTGGGCGCTCAGAAGGGTCTTCGGTATAGCTTGGTTCGCCTTCTGCTACGTAACAGAAGCAGACAGAGAAAGCATACAGAGATGTGTAGACAAAAATATCGTCTTCAACAAAGGGGAGAGGGTGAAGGTCTCAACTAATAGGGCTGATAAAAGCATACCGTTCACATCTATAGAGCTTAACCGCGAGCTGGGTACACACTTAGTAAACGCCTATAATGTTAAGGTCTCCTTGAAGGGGCCTGAGAAGGAGATCTTTGTTGAAATAGCAGATGGTAAAGCATACATTTACACTAAGAAAATAAAGGGGGTATATGGTCTACCAGTAGGTGTCTCAGGTAAGGTTCTACACTTATTATCTGGAGGCATAGACTCTCCGGTTGCTGCTTGGCTACTTATGAAGAGAGGGTGTGAAGTAGACTTTCTCCACTTCTCCCCCTTTCAAAGGTTTGATGAGAAGTGGAACGGTAAGATCATCGAGCTGGTGAAGGTGTTGAACAGATACTCTTTTGGCTCCCGCATCTTCTTTGTGCCATTCTACCCTTTTGAACTAGCTTCTATATATGCGCCTACGCGCTATAAGTTGATTCTATTCCGAAGGTTTATGGTAAGAGTCGCTGAGAGGCTTGCTTCAAAATATGGTGTAGTTGCGTTGGGTAGTGGTGAAAACCTGGCGCAGGTCTCTTCGCAGACGCTTGAAAACCTCTCTGTGATAGAGCAGGCCTCCTCTATACCAATACTTAGACCGCTTCTAACCTACGATAAGAATGAGATAGTCAACATAGCGAAGCAGATCGGAACGTTCAAGATCTCAGTGCAGCCGTATAAAGACTGCTGCTCACTTTTTATAGCAAAACACCCAGCAACCAAGACTAAGCTTGAAGATGTCGAAGATATTGAGGCAGAAATGAAGATTGAGGAGGCGGTAGAGGATAGCGTCAATAAGGCTGAGGTAATCGAAGTAAAAGATCAGCTGTAGCATATTCGAGCAACCCTACTTAAGAATATATGTAAGAAGGTTACAGGGTGATAGTAGCGTGTGGTATGATGGATGACATAGATCTTAAGATCATAGAGATCTTGAAGCAGGACTCAAGGACCCCTTATGTGAAGATAGCTGAAGCTGTAGGCCTCTCTGAAGCTGCGGTGAGGCGAAGGGTGCAGAACCTTATCCAAGCAGGCGTGATAAAGAAATTCACCATAGAAACAGAGACAGGCGGCGCAAACGCTATAACACTTCTGACGGTATCTTCAGCAACACCTACACAGAAGATCTCCGAGAAGCTAAAGGAGTTGAAGAATGTTGAAGTGGTTCACGAAATCACAGGCCAATTTGATATAGCAGTGTTCATCTCAGCTCCTAACATCGCAGAAATTAACAGGTGTATCGACGATATACGGAAGATAGAAGGGGTTATAACCTCGAATACCGTCATAATACTGCGTACACTTCGCTGAATCGATACGAAAAACAATATATAAGCGTAAAATAACCCCTGATCGCGGTGCGGCTCCCGATGGGTGAGGGGGTGGAAAAGGAGGATGGGTTAAGTGAATCAGCTAATCTAGGGTACGCCAACTTATATAATACCCCACCCAGAGACCCCCGAAAGATACACTTACTGGATTCAACACTCAGAGAAGGTGAGCAGGCTCCAGGAGTATCATTCTCACATAGGCAGAGGCTTCAGATAGCTTGGATGCTTGACTACTTCGGTGTCGACGCTATAGAGATCAGCCCCATCGTTTCTGCTGACCATCAACGCTCAACTAAGGAGATTATCAAAGCTGGTCTGGAGGCTGATATCGTTGCTCATATACGTGCGCTCAAATCCGATGTAGATGAAGCGTTGAAGTGTGATGCAGGGTGGATAGCCATGTATCACTCAGCTTCAGATATCCACCTCAAGTTTAAGCTGAGGGTTTCAAGAGAAGAGGCTGTGAGAAGATCTGTTGAAGCTGTAGAATACGCTAAGAGCCACGGGTTAAAGATGAGGTTCACATTAGAGGATGCTAGTAGAGCTGAACCTGAGTTTCTCAAGAGTTTTGCGAAGGCTGTAGGTGAGGCTGGGGCTACCAGAATAGGTCTACCAGATACAGTAGGCGCTCTCCGCCCACAGGGCATGTTTAGGCTTGTTAAAATGGTTGCAGATGTTGTCCGCAAGCCGATAGATGTTCACTGCCATAATGACCTAGGCTTGGCGTTAGCGAATTCTTTGGCTGGTGTTGAGGCTGGCGCTGACCAGATACACGTTACTGTGAACGGTTTAGGTGAGCGAGTTGGTATAACATCTCTCGCCGAAGCTGCTGTTGCGTTAAAGATCTTCTACGGCGCTAAACTTGATGTGCGGCTGAACATGCTTACTGAATTATCTCAGCTCGTAGAAACGTACACAGGTGTAAAGACGCATCCGATGAAACCTCTGGTGGGGGTGAACGCATACAAGCATAAAGCCGGCACTCATGTTGCAGCTGTGTTAAGAGCGCGTTCAGCCTATGAACTAATTCCACCTAAGGTTGTTGGGAATAGGAGGCGCATAATAATCGGTGAACTCTCTGGTAAAAGTGAAGCTGCCTTTCTCCTCAAGCTGCTCGGTTTAGAGCCTGATGAAAAGGCTGCTTATAACGCTGCTAGGGGGCTTAAGAATCTGATGTGTGGCGATCTATTTGAAGTTGAGTTGACGGAGGAGATGGAGCGGCTCATCCTCGAGTTAGACGAAGCCGTTAATAAGGTGAAACCCTAATCTAAGGTGGTGGAGGGTTTGAAGTGTGTTGAATGCGACGCGTCGATAAAGCTGCCCAGCGATGTGCTAGAGGGTGAAATAGTTACCTGCCAAGACTGCGGTGCGTCATACGAAGTCTACAGAAATGAGAGAGGAGAAGTCGATATAAGACCAGCTAAGGTAGAGGGGGAAGACTGGGGAGAGTAAAGGAGCAGCATCGGAGGTCATCTATGCCAACGATAACTATGCTCTACGACGCACCGAGGTGGGAGGAGAAGGCTCTAATCGAAGCGGCTAAGCGGAAAAACGTCACCCTTAAAGCAATCGAATGCAAAGACCAGTACTACAACCTAGCGCAGATAAACAGGGCAGAATACGGAGATATCGTGCTGCAAAGGTGTATCAGCTACTTCAGAAGCCTACATCTAACCGCGCTGCTTGAAGCGCATGGTGTTAAGGTTGTTAACGGGCTGCATGAAGCTATAATCGCAGGGAATAAGCTTCTAACCACACTTGCGCTTATAAAAGCTGGTGTACCAACGCCTAAAACGATGCTCGCATTTACACCACAGGGTTCTATGGCTGCGTTAAATGAGTTAGGCTTCCCAGCTGTGATCAAGCCTGTTATAGGCAGCTGGGGTAGGCTGCTTGCCTTAGTCAACGACAGAGAGGCGGCTGAAGCCGTGCTTGAGGACCGTGAGCATATGTTTCCACTTTACCAAGTCTACTATTTACAGGAGAAGGTGAATAGGCCTCCTAGAGATATCCGTGCTTTCGTAGTGGGGGACAAGGTTGTTGCAGCCATCTACCGTGTCTCAGCCGATGGAAGCTGGCGTACAAACACTTCAAGAGGTGGTAAAGCTTTGAACTGCCCTGTAACTAAGGAGGTTGAAGAAATCTGCTTAAAGGCTGCTCGCGCAGTAGGCGAAGGGGTATTTGGTGTCGACTGCATGGAGACCGCTGATGGGCTGGTGGTGCATGAAGTCAACAACACAACCGAATTCAGAAACAGCGTCCCAGCGACTGGAGTAGACATACCTGCACACATAATAGATTACCTTGTGGAGAAGGCCAAGTAGGGGATGCTGAGCTACGAGGTAAGCTTCCTCTCTGAGATGCTGAGGATCTACTCGCCTTCAAGGGCTGAGCATGAGCTAGCCCTATTTCTAAAAGACGCCATGAGTAAAGACCTAGGCTTCAGAAACGTAGTTGTCGACGAGGTGAACAACGTTGTAGGAGAAGTCGGCTCAGGAAGCCCAAAGCTGCTGCTGTGTGGGCACCTGGATACGGTCCCTGGCTACCAACCAACCCGTATCTCAAAAGGCTTCATATACGGTAGAGGTGCCTGCGACGCTAAATCACCTCTGGCAGCGATGATACTCGCAGCATCCAAACTTGCTTATAGGCAGGATGTAGGTAAGATTACTGTAGCTGCGGTAAGTGATGAGGAAGGTAATAGTTTGGGGTTGAAGACGCTTCTTAAACGCGGTGTAGACGCTGAGTACGCGATATTCGGTGAACCAAGTGGGCTTGATGGTATAACAGTGGGCTACAAAGGTAGGCTCGCCCTTAAACTCGTCTGCGAGACTCCAAGTGTGCACGCTAGCGCACCTTGGATGTCTGAAAACGCTGTTGAGCGGCTGCTTGAAGTCTGGCAGGCTATAAAAGCTTTGTTTGCTGAGAAGAGTGTTGATGGAGACCGCTACAGATCGATAACCTCATGCCTCACGAAGATCAGAGGCGGCTCTTCACACAACGTTACACCTGGTAGATGCTCTATAACTGTTGATATAAGAGTCCCACCAAACTACACAACTGCACAGGTCTTAAATGATGTTAAAGGAATTGTGGGGAGGTTTGAGCGCGACCTATCCTTCCCTAAGTTTGAGATGCAGATCTTAGATCAGACCGAGCCTTTTGAAGCGGATAGAAACTCACCTATACTTAGGGCGCTGGTTAGGGCTATCTTGAAGGTTAGGGGGAGAAGACCTCTACTCATCAACAAGACTGGCACAGGTGACATGAATACCCTTGGCACAGCCCTTAAGATACCAGCAGTCACTTACGGCCCAGGTAACCCTCATCTTTCACATACGCGTAAAGAAGGGGTTGAAATTAAAGAGTTTCTGCAGAGCATAGATGTCTTTCAAGCGGCTATATTGGAGCTGGCTAATCTTACTAGGGGTCAGTAGTTTGCTCTTCAAGGATCGTGAGTTTATAGAGACGAAGGAGGGGCTGATATTCTGTGTAGTAGGCTATGTGCATCCGAGAAACAGGGTGGTAGCGTATCTGAAGTATCTTCCCTCAGATTACGGTAAGTGGGTCAGAGGCTCTCTGCGCTACAGTAGAGCCATGCAATACTACTCAGCGTCAGAGGTTGCTAGAAGTGTAAAGTGGCTTGAGGAGCACTACCCACACTACGTCTTTAACTCCAAGATTATGGGTTTTAAGATATCTGCTGTACCAACAGCCTACATTTTAAGACACTACACACCAAGCAGTAGGTTAAGAGAAATCGTGGAGAAGGGGCCTAAAGATACGCTTGAGGAGAAGGCTCTAAGCCTTGTGGAGCTACTTGCAGAAAGATCTGGTGTGCCGAGGGATGCCTTCGGAGTTACCGGCTCCATACTTCTTAAGATTCACAACCCATCTTTTTCAGATATAGATTTGGTTGTATATGGGAGGGAGCATAGCCTTAGGGTGAGGAATGCCCTTTTAGCTCTATACAAAGAGCCTCAATCTGGTTTAACGCGCTTAAGGGGTTCAGATTTGAAGCGTTGGTGTGAGGAGAAGACCAAAGCCTATTCAGTATCGTATAGTGAAGCCGCAAGTATTTATGGTAGGAAGTGGGGGTATGCGCTATACAAAGGCTCTGCCTTCTCAATCCACCCAATACGCCTAGATCAGGAGGTGGATGTTAAGTACGGTTCAGAGCGGTTTAAGGGGCTAGGGTTCGCACACGTAAAGGCTAGGGTGGAGCGGGTTATCGAAGGCCTCTACACACCATATATCTACCAGATA
>CALJAQ010000007.1 GCA_938029515.1 uncultured Nitrososphaerales archaeon | reverse complement strand
TCATACACCACAGACCTTATATGTATAGGCTCCTTATCCAACCTATTATAGGCCATTACAGGTGCGCCGCGCCTCTCTGGGCCAAAAGAAGGTAATGCTTGAGCGTACAATCCTTGATTTATAGCAGCATGCGCAAGAAGCTCGGCTGCAGTCACTGCGCCTTGTCCACCCCGCCCGTGCCAGCGGATCTCTATCAACCCCACATCCTCTAGCAACCTACACGCCTTAAATGAAGATTAACCTTTTCTGAGATATATGCTTAGCCTACTTTAGATTAGTTAAGGTTTCAAAATATTTGAAATCTATTATTGTTTAACCAAGTATTCTACCTATATCTCCTGATTTTGATACCGTTGTCCTCCAAACTGTTGATATATTTTCTGACGGCCGGTAAGATTAGGCGTAAGTCTTTATCCTTTATGACCACATCTGCGTTAGATTCAACTATCGGCTGTGCGCAGAAAGCCACCTTCAGCCCAGCCAGTTCAAAGAGTGTGAGGTCGTTAGCCCCATCGACTACAGCCACTATCTGCTCCTTCGGCTCCTTTAATGTCTTTACCAAACCCTGTATTGAATTCGCTTTGTTTGAGTTAACCCTTATAACTACAGAATCTAATTTATCTGCTGAAAACACGAGTTCGTTGGCGAAGAAATAGTCTAAGCCGAGCTCCTTTTGAACACGTTCAGCCAGTATAGTGAAGCCTCCTGAGACTGAAGCAAGCATAAACCCCATCTCTCTCAAGGTTTTACAGACTTCTCTAGCTCCTGGCATAAGACTAAGGCTATTAGAGACGTTTACACAGTCGCTGTAGCTTACACCTTTTAGCTCCGCTATTCTCATCTGGAGACCTTGTTCCCAGTCTATCTCCCCTCTTATCCCTTTCAACGTGATATCCCAGACCCTATCCTCTATACCCTTGAGCTTGGCTAGCTCAGGTAGGAACTCCCCGTCGACGAGAACCCCTTCTAAGTCAAAGATCACCAGCATCTTAGACCACTTTGCATAGCACCGAGTCTGTAGATGCGGCGGATGCTCTTCCCCTATTAGTTAAGGTCTTCGCGGAGATGGGGTTGTTGAAAAACTCTTCACACTCCGATTTAAGATGAGAGCACCTTAGCGACTATGCTCTTAAAGTCTTCATCATCTATTGCCGCTTTTCTTCTTACAGATTCGCTCTTAAGCTCATCAAGTATTAGTGGAATCTTCTCGGGAGGTGCATGCATGCCTAGCTGCTGCAGCTTCCATTCAACCGAATGTCTACCACTCTTCTTCCCCATGACCACGCCGTGTCGATTGCCTACCAACTCAGGTAGGATAGGTTCTGAGCCGAGGTAGTATTTGACCCAACCTGCGATAGATATCCCAGCTTCTCTGGTAAAGGCTCTATCCCCTACGAATGGTTTATTGACTGGAACCTTGAACCTTGAATATTGCTCGACGACTTTAGATATCTCATAGAGCTTTTCGGTCCTTATATCTAAATTGACACCGTAGAGGTATTTTAACCCCATAACCACCTCCTCAAACGAAACGTTCCCAGTCCTCTCACCTATACCGTTGACTGAGGTGTGGGCTACTTCGGCTCCAGCAGCTATACCTGCTAACGTGCAGGCTGTGCCTAGGCCGAAGTCGTTATGGCAGTGCATTTCAAGCGGCTGTTTAACTACCTTCTTAAGCTCCCTAACTAAGTAGGCCATCGCCTCAGGTAACGCGCAGCCGAATGTATCCACCACAATAAATGAGTCAACCTTTGTTTGCGTGCCGATTTCGCTGAGGAGTCTTTTTATGAAGGAGAGCTCGGCTCTTGTCATATCCACTGAGAAGAACGCTGTCTGCAGCCCATGCGCCTTAGCGTAGTCCACAGCCTCAATAGCCTTCTTCACAACCTCATCATAAGACCAGCTGAACTGCTTCAGCTTAGGCACACCAACAGGCCCCTCGATTATTACCCCTTGCACATCACTTTTAATCGCAGCATCTATATCCCCCTTCACCATGCGGCAGAAGCCGAAGATCTTCGCTTTGAGGCCAGCATGCGCTATAGCTTTAACCGCCTCAGCGTCTTCGGTTGAGACCACCGGCATGCCTGCCTCGATTCTATGCACACCAGCTTCGTCTAAGAGCTGTGCTATGTGCATCTTCTCTTCTTTCTTGAATACTACTCCTGGTGTCTGCTCTCCGTCGCGAAGTGTTACGTCATATATTTCGATTCTGCTCGGCAGGTTGAAGTTCTTTCTCACCTCCTCTACATAGTTGAAGTGGCTGACCCACCATCTATCGCCTACCCAGGGTCCTTGTTCCACGTTCATTCTTTTGAGTCACCTTCTAAGTAGAGGCTTCACAGCAGCTCTACTTAACCTTTAAGCTTTTGGTTCTGCGCTTAAACTTTAAGATGGTGTTTGGTGTCATCTTTTGGATGCTGGAGGAGTTTTTAGTGCTCGCTGTCGATGTTTCTGATCTGATGCTGCCCATCACTTTACTTATTATTGCTCTTGGTTTCGCTGGGCTTATGATTCTGATCTTGATCGCTAAGGGGCGGAGTGATTAGCTTGAGTAAGGGTGTGTATAGTCTATTCGTGAAGCTGGGTGATGGTAAGTTGGTTAGACTTAGATCTAATCTCAGCTACTACCTCATGGAAGGCTACTATATCTATACTGGTTCGGCACTTGGGGAAGGTTCGGCGAGTTTAGAAGGGAGGGTGGAAAGGCATCTTAGATTGAGCAAAAGGCGTTTTTGGCATATTGACCGTCTGCTCGACGGAGATGGTGTGGTGTTGAACGTCGTCTACGCTCCTACTGAGAGCAGAATGGAGTGTGAAGTTAACAAAATGGCCACTTTACTGTTAGGCGCTCGACCTATTGAAGGCTTTGGTTCCTCAGACTGTAGAGCGGGGTGTCTGGGGCACCTATTATACTTGAAAGACGCTATAGATGAGGGTGTGGTAGACATACTCTACGAAGCTTATTTTAGGGTTGGATTAGAGCCTAGAGATTTAGGTATGCGTTTTGGTTGTAGGTAGTCTTTTAGCGGATCTAGTTATATTTGATCTTGATGGCACGTTAGTCGAGTTCAAATACCGCTTCAAAGAAGCCAAGGCGAGTGTTTTGAAGCTTTTGGCTGAAATGGGAATATTTTTATCAGACGAGGTTCTGCGCAAACCCACTCAAGATATATTTGACGAGATAGTTGTTCAAGTTAAGCGATTAGGCTCACTTGATGTAAATGAGGTTATGGAGCGTGTTAGCGAAGTAATCGATGGTTATGAGATGGACGCTGCTCTTACGACACGCTTATTTGAAGACACTATACAAGTCTTAGAGGCGCTCAAGAAGCTCGGTCTGAAGCTCGCTCTGGTTACGAATAACGGTAGAAAGGCTACTGATTTCATGCTTAGAAGGTTCGGTTTAGAAGGCTTCTTTGACGTTATAGTAACTAGAAACGATGGATTTAGGTTAAAGCCTTACCCAGACGGTATAAAATGGGTTTTAGGAAGGGTTGCTATATCTGAAAGTCGAGCCATCTTTGTAGGGGATAGCCCTATAGATGTTAAAGCTGGTAGAGCAGCTGGGGTAGCCGTTGCAGCCTTAAAGAGCACATCCTTTGAATCCAAAGGAGACTTTGATACTGAACCAGACTATCTGGTTGATCGACTCTCTGATATACTTATCTTGATTACAAGAGGAAGATAAGTTTACATCAAGTTTATACATATGGTCTATGGTGCTACACTGGGTTGAAAGAAAAAAGGGAGGAGGTCAAGAGAATCAGCATATCCTTACCTCCAACTCTATTAAACCTCTTTGAAGAGGTCTCCTCATCCATGGGCTACACCGAGCGGTCAAGAGCCATACAGGAGGCGATGAGAAACTTCATAAGCGAATTCCAATGGACCAAGGAGCCTAAGTCAAGCGGTTCAGCGGTGATACTGTTGATATACAACCATGAAGTAGGCGGGCTTGACGAGAAGATAACTGACATCCAACACAAATATAGGGATCTGGTGTCCTCGACGCTACACATCCATCTTGATGAAACCAAGTGCTTAGCTGTTATCGTCGTAAAATGCTCTAGCGTCGAGGTAAAGAAGATCTGTGGGGAATTCGCTTCGCTAAGAGGCATTCTGCAGCTAAAAGTAGATTATTTCGAGCACTCTGTTTAATGAAGTGGATGGGAGGGTAGATTGCTTGATATAGCATTCATTTTGAAGACGGTGACAAATCTTGGGTATGTAGGAGCCTTTATAGCTGGAGTACTCGGCTCAAGCACCCTCTTTATATCAATCTTCCCATCCTATCTAGTAATCACACTCTTAGGTGCGAAACTCAACCCTATAATTGTAGGTGTGTTAGGGG
>CALJAQ010000006.1 GCA_938029515.1 uncultured Nitrososphaerales archaeon | reverse complement strand
GCGAAGCATACGTTATGAGCGAGGCAAAAGAATTCGCCTCAAGGGTTGTTGAATCAGTTGTCGGAGAAAAGATTAGTGGAAGAAGGTTTTCGAGGGCTGGAGACCAATCGTTCTGGGGTATAGGGGTCACCTCCATTTTCATGACCCTCTCTGAGCAGCCCCTTGAAGCGCTTAAAGGTAAGAAGGCGCCTTCATTCATACTTGCGCCACATAGCGGGGGATTGGGTTGGTGGTGGCATACAACCGAAGACACCGTCGACAAGATCGACTCAGACTTTTTGGTTAGAGATACAAAGGTGTATTTACTACTTATACTAAATTTATGTACCACTCCAATCATACCCTTCGACTACTCTGCAACCCTCGAAGAAATAGAATCTAGAATGATAGAGGTGCAAAAGCTTTCTGCAGAACGCCTTGACCTCAATCCACACATACAGAAAGCAAGCAAAGTTAAACGACTATTAAGAGAGTTTTACAAACATTTAAACAACTTAACCGCTTTAGACGAGAAGCTTGTTGATGAAGTAAACCAATGCATTAAGAGACTCGGTAGAATTCTCGTGCCCATAAACTATAGCAAAGTTGGTCCTTTTGACCACGATCTCGCTATACCCTTGCCACCTCTACCTATCTTGAATGGTGTAGAAAGGCTTGCTAAGCTGCCACAGGATACGGTTGAAGCCCGACTTTTGGCTACTAAGCTTAGAAGAGAAAGCAACAAGATAGCATATGCGTTAATAGAGGCCGAGAGAGAAGTCAAGATAGCGTTAGAAAGGCTGGCTGTTAAAAATGTCTGAGAGGCCTAGATACAGTGTTTTGTATAACTATATCGATACACACGTTGACGAGTTTATAGAAGGGCTAAAAGAGCTTCTTGCGAAACCCTCTATCAGCACACAAGGCATAGGGTTACGAGAGACGGCTGAATACTTAAAAAATGTAATGGAGCGTATAGGGATTAAAACAACCATAGTCGAGACATCTGGAGCGCCAGTGGTATTCGGTGAGATAACCGTAGATACAAGCAGACCTACTATACTAGTCTATGGGCACTATGATGTGCAGCCGCCTGAGCCGCTTGAAGATTGGCTCTCTCCACCTTTCCAACCTACGGTAAGAAATGACAGAATCTATGCAAGGGGTGCGGGAGACAATAAAGGTCAGCTTTATGCGCAACTGATGGGGATGAAGTCCATCTTAGCCACCAAGTTTCCACTAGGTGTAAACGTGAAGTTCATATTTGAAGGGGAGGAGGAGAACGGCAGCCCGCACCTAGAAGAATTCATTACAACAAACAAAGAGCGTCTTAAAGCAGACTTCGTATACACCTCAGACGGCCCGCTTCACGAAAGTGGTAGACCAGTGGTGCAGCTCGGCGTAAGAGGAATACTCTATCTGGAGTTCACAGCAAAAGGTGCTTCCAGAGACCTGCACTCTGGCAACTGGGGTGGACTCATCGTGAACCCTGCACTAAGGCTTATCGATCTAATCACAACGATGCGTGAACCCTTCAGCGGTAAGATGCTCATAGAAGGCTTCTACGACAACATACGTAAGCCAACAGAGGAGGAAAAGAAGATCTTAGAGTCTATTCCTCTAGATAGAGAGGGGGTTGCGAAGGATCTGGGCTTAGATCCTTCACAGATACCATCTTCTATAGAATTCTACACCAAGCTGATGTTTCAACCCACCTTTAACATCTGCGGTTTCATCAGCGGTTATACGGGAAAGGGGATGAAGACTATAATTCCTTCTACAGCGACGTTAAAAATGGATATGAGGTTGGTGGTAGATCAAGACCCTGATGACATATTTAAGAAGGTTCAGCAACACGTCAAGAAATATGCGCCTGATGTTCAAGTGAAGAAACTTGGCCAGATGAGGCCTTCGAGGACACCTGTGGAGAATAAGTTTGTTAAGACTGTTTATAGTGCTGTTGAGCAAGCAACTGGGCTTACGCCACTGATCTACCCTTCACTAGGTGGAAGCCTACCAGATTACGTATTCACAGGCATACTCGGTATACCGTCAATAATGGTGCCCTACGCAAACATAGATGAGAGCAACCACGCGCCGAATGAAAATCTTGCTATACCACTTTTCATCAGAGGTGTGAAGTGCTTCTCTACACTACTAGCTACGCTTTCTCAAGAGTAGGAGGGTTAGCTTCTATGAATGTGCTGATAGTTGGCTTCGGATTCGTCGGCTCTAATACTGGGTGCTTATTCTCTGAGAAAGGGTATCAGGTGCACGCTGTTGACGTAAAGCCACGCATACTAGACTATGTCAAAGAGGCTAATGTGGTCGTCAACAGGGTTGATGCAACAAACCTAGACTCTTTGACCGAAGTAGCCTCAAAAGTGAGGCCTAAGATCATCGTGCACACCGCCATAAGCCAGCTTGCAGACCTATTCAGTCAAACCATAAAGGTAAACCTTCTAAGCTTAGCCAACACAATCGAAGTAGCAAGAAAACACGATGCAAGATTAATATATCTGAGCTCAGGCGCAGTTTACGGTCAAGTAGAGGAAAAAGAAGAGCCTATATCTGAAGATGAACCCTTCGGACCTATACACCCTCTGCGCGAATACGATCTACCTTGGGCCCCAATATATTGCACAAGTAAGAGGATGAGTGAACACCTTGTGGATTTAGCCCACAAGATCTATGGTCTTGAGGCAGTTGTGCTTCGACTGGGTTTAGTCTATGGGCAAGGAGATTCGCTATTTAACTCAGGCTTGACACTACTGCTAAGAAGAGCGCTAGCCAAAAAGCCGCTTATACTCAGCTACGGTGGAGAGACCTTCTGTCCACTTGTGTATGTGAAGGATGTTGCTAACGCTGTCTTGAAGGCTTCTTTAAGCCGAAGTAAGTGTGACGTTTTCAACATAGCGGATGAGAGAGGCTACTTTATGCGTGATGTGGTCGAAGTTGTTAAACAAATCCTACCAGAGGCGGATATTAGGCTAGGCCCAGGGGTATGGCCGTCTAGAAACGTTCCTATACCACGCGGCGTCATAAGTTGGCCTACTAGAAGGATGCTTGATGTCTCTAAGGCTCTGAACCTGCTTGGCTACTCGCCAAGATACTCGTTACAAGAAGGCGTGTTTGAATATGCAACTTGGATGCAGAGAAACTGGAGTCTTTACTCTCCAAGCGTCATCCCTTTTCCAGATGACCAAAAAAGAAATATCTGATGCAATGTTGAGTGAGGGTGACGGTGCGCTGACTCGTGGTCACCTTACAGGCTGAAGAAAGTAAGAGAGTTGCTGAAGTATTACTTTCAATAAAGGATCTAAAGATATACTATGGTCGAGAACCAGATTTGATCCACGCCGTAGACGGAGTCTCCTTTGATATTAAAGCTGGTGAGATTGTCGCTCTAGTAGGTGAGTCTGGCTCAGGCAAGACTACTATAGCTCTCTCCATACTTTCCATTCTTCACTCTTCTGCAAAGATAGTTGG
>CALJAQ010000005.1 GCA_938029515.1 uncultured Nitrososphaerales archaeon | reverse complement strand
AGAGTTTAGGCTCAAGAAGCTAGATAATCTCAAGCTCGTTCACCTCAGCGCAAAAGGTGCTACATTAGTATCTGCTGGACTTGATATGTTAGCGCTCAAAGGGTTTGTGAAACGCAACCTAATATCTGGGATAGGGCCGATTATAGGTGTAGGTAAAGAAGCTGATGTCTACGAAGCTAGAGACGAGGCTGGAAGACTCTACGCAGTAAAGTTTTATCGAATAGGGCGCATAAGCTTCAGGGCTATAAGGATCAAGCGAAGCTACGCGGAGCAACTTACACACCACCAGTGGCTAAAAGTAAATATCAGCGCAGCGAAGAAAGAGTTTGAAGCAGTCAACTTATTAAGTAGAGTAGGTGTAGCGGTCCCTGAAATTGTAGCGCGAGAGAGACACGCACTGCTTATGAAAAGGATCTACGGTAGGCTTCTAGTGGACTGTAAGGAACTTGAAGACCCAAAGGAGATACTAAAGGAGATACTAAAGAATATCCGCTTGGCTTACACCAAAGCCGGTTTAGTCAACACAGACTTAAGCGAATTCAACATCTTATGCGGTTATTCAAGGATCTGGCTTATAGACTGGCCTCAGGCGGTTGATAAAGAGCATCCTAATGCAACTATACTCCTAGATAGAGACGTATCTAACATATTGAGGTTTTTCAGAAGAAGGTTTAAAGTTGGTTGCCCGCTGGAGGATGCTTCCTTTTATGTTAGAGGTTGGCGGGATAAAGTAGAAATATACGGTTAAAAGAGCGCGACTTCTCTGCGCCTTATCATCTCTGTGACTTGAAGGATCTCCCCTAATTCTTCCAGCATTATACCCTCAACATCCCCTTTAACTGCACCCAGTGTCCTACCTTTCTCAAGGAGTAAGGCTGCACTTGCTACCTGAGGCTCAGATATAGGTGAACCTATTCTGCTCAATAGCCTCACATAGACTTCTTTAACCCCACTAACTTCTCTGATGATTCTGTTCGCTGCGTTTTGCGCTACTACTTGATAGATCTTACCAGTATGGTTCACGGGGTTCTTACCTGCCGTAGCTTCCATAGAGTACTGTCTCATGGGTGCAATAAGACCGTTAGCTCGATTCCCTCTACCTGTATTACCATCATCACCAGCTTCGGCTGAGGTGCCTGTGACGGTTAGGTAGTAGCTGCCAGTAGACTTTATGTCCCCCGAATTTATTTTTACATCTACTTCGAGCTCACTTTGCTTAGAGGCCAGATCTTTAACCATGTTTCCTGCTTCTTCGATTACACTTTCGTAATGTGATGCATCTGGTATAAGCCCGCTTACGGTAGCTAAAGCCACAGTAAGATGTAGCTTCTTACCTCTTCTGAAACCCATAACCTTTATGTCCTCGCCGATCTCTGGAAGTCTCTTCTTTACCCGCTCTGAGTTGAGCAGCTTTTCAGTCCGCAAGACAAGATCCTCGGTTGGTGAGAGAGGTGCGTAAGCCACTCCTATGGATGTGTCGTTAGCCAAGGGTATCTTGTTTGAACGTGTGAAGACTGAGATCAGATCTTGTGAACCATGCTTTATCTTATAGTCTACTACCACATGTGTCTCTACGTCAAGATGCCTAACGGTCTGCTTAAGGTAGCGTTTAACAGATGAGATGGTGATGCCGCCTATTGGAACTGAAATTACTTCAGAGCCTTTATTTATGAATGATGTTGATCTACCCGCTATAAGTATGTAGATGGGTTCTATGACCTCTCCACCCCCAAATCTAGGATTTGATCTACCTCCCACAAGCAGCCCCTTGTCTACGTTGTGATGTAATATTGTGCCGAACTCCTTAAGGTAGTACTCGCATAGATTTAAGGAAACAGCCTCACATGCTCCATCTATAAGACTATCTGGGTGCCCCACACCCTTCCTTTCAACTATCTCTACTTCGAGCTCAGAAACCATAGGCGCTTTTAGCTCCTCGGTATGTAGAAAGGACATAACAAACCCCCTAAGCCTATTATATGTCGTCTTCAAACTTAATAAAGAGTACGTTATTTCCTCTTATGACAACTTTTCCGAAGTGAGCGGAGAGTACACCTTTAGAAAACTCTTGCGCATCAACCAGTATAACATTCATGTAGTTATCCACATTAGCCATTCTCCCTCTGTACTCTAAGTCGCTCTTCAACTTCACCGAGATGTGTTTGTTAATCGCTTTCTGGAGGCATTGAAGGGGTTTCTTTCCACTTTGCGACAATAAATTTCACTTCTCTAGCTTAGAGAAGACGCTTCCAGAAGATGGATAAAAACCTTCCTAATTCGAATATAGCCAGCGTGAAAAGTTCTTCACAGGCTTTTTGCATAGGCCTCCACCAGATCTCTTGCTGTGACTATGCCAACAAGGTCATCCCCTTGCGTGAGGGGGAGCCTTTTTACCCGCTTCTCCACCATGATCTTAGCCGCCTCGCTTACAGAAACATTAGCAGGTGCTGTAATAAGTGGTGTGGAGAGCAAGAATTTTAACTTTGTTGTGAAAGGCAGGTCTTGAGCAGCAACCTTTGTCATCAGATCCCTTTCAGCGAATATGCCATATGGTTCATCATCTCTT
>CALJAQ010000004.1 GCA_938029515.1 uncultured Nitrososphaerales archaeon | reverse complement strand
CCCACTGCGCATCTTTAGCGCACCTTAGGCTGAAGATGTGGAGATATTCCCTTGGGTTGGCTGTTATCACGATGTTAGTAGCAGCTCCACCTATCCTTACGAACCTCGCATCTTCTGCGCTATGCTTTAGAGCAAGGTAGCCTTCTTCAACCTGCCGAGTTATGTCAACAACGTCTTCAAAGCTTAAGTTAAGTTTGATGTTGTGTAAGCTTACTTCCACTTTTGTATCTCCTATCTTAGGAGGCTTGACGTAGCCGAAGCCTCTTGTGATCTTTACGTATCTTTGACTCTGCTGAGAGAATGAGGCAAGTCTGTGCCTTACTAGTTGATGTGTTAAGGTTCTGCTGACTCCTTGGATGTCGTAGGTTAGTGAGCCGTGCTCCAATACATCCATGTGCCCCATCTCCTTCGCCTTCTTTATGAAGTATCTTACCCTCCCATCGTCGAAGAATGCTTTTTCACCCTCTAAAATGGTGCCGGTGTCTGGTGTGTTGGTGTAGAGTGTGTATGCTGGGTGGGGTGAGTAGCAGGAGCGCATAGCGGCGGCGCAGACTCTCTCTAAATCAGGAGTGTAAGAGAAGAGTATGACCTTCGCCAAACCTGAACACAGTAAACCAGCATACTATTTAAACGGGTTGGCGCTGTCTACTCCACCCGTATTTTGTGGTGTCGTAAAGTGGTGGCTTCTTGACCACAGCGCGATGAAGCTTGCCTCTAATGTCTACAAGTAGCTCAGTTTCAGGTTTAGCGTACCCCCACATCTACGTAACCCAGCATACCCCCTTCTTTAAGGTAGGTGAATAGGTTCCACTCGTAACCACACCTACCTTTCCAAAGAATATGTCGTAGCCGCTTCTAGCAATACCTTCCTGCATGATGAGGCAAACCCTAAGTCTTCCTACACCTTTTTGCATCTGCTTAGCTAAAGATTCACACCCTATGTAGTTTGTTTTCCCACTTTTAATCAGCCAAGATAGAGACGCCTCAATGGGTGTAGTGGACTCATCTATATCTTGACCATAGAGGCACATCCCAGCCTCGAGCCTAAGTGTGTCTCTTGCACCTAAGCCGCAAGGCTGCGCGCCTTCTTCTATAAGCCTAACCCAAACATGAAGTGCTTTCTCAGGGGCATCAACACTACAATCAGGTAAAAAGATTTCAAAGCCGTCTTCACCTGTATAGCCGGTTCTTGAAACCAAGGCGTCAAAGCCAGATACTCTAGCTTTAGTGTGGCTGAAACGCTGCAACCCGTCTACATTTAAACCGCTAACCCTCTCCATAACTTCCGCAGCGGTAGGGCCTTGGACAGATATTAGCGCAGTATCGTCTGAGATGTCCGCTATCTGAACGTCAAATTCAGCGCTGTGCCTCAGCACCCATTCGAAATCTTTCCCCCTGTTTACAGCGTTGACGACTACGATAAATTCTTCACCTGTGAGCTTTAAGATGATGATATCATCCACTATTCCCCCATATTCATTACAGAAGACAGTGTACTTTGCCTTCCCTTCCTTTAAACCAGCTACGTCACTCGGAACCAATCTGTCTAAGAGTGGTGTAGCGTCTTTACCGAGCACTTGCAGCCTACCCATGTGCGAGACGTCGAAGACGCCGACCTTCTCTCTTACTGAGTTGTGTTCATCTATTACGCTGCTGTAGTATAGAGGTAGGTTGAATCCAGCGAAATCAACCATCTTAGCGTGTTCAACGTGATAAGAGAATAGTTGTGTCTTCCTCAAACCATCGGACATCTGGTTAAATAGTCTTTATACACTTTCCTAGAGGTTGTTGAAGCGCGTAGAATACATACCGATAAAAGTTCCAGCGATGAGGGGGAGGTTCAACCTCTACTGGACCTTAAAAAAGGCTGTAGAAGATCAACGTGAAGAGATTTTAGACAACGATATACTTGCTATTTCAAGCAAATTCATAGCCTTATCAGAAGGGAGGGTGGTCAAGCTTGCTTCAGTTAAACCAAGCCTTGAAGCCATAAAACTCTCTAGCATAGCCCATATACCTAGCGCTCTAGCTGAGCTGATCTTAAGGGAGTCAGATAAAATCTACGCAACCATACCAGGTTTTGTTTTAACAATCAAATACGGTGTAGTTGTGCCTAATGCTGGTATAGATAGATCGAATGTGGAGCGCGGCTCAGCAATCCTTTACCCGAGGAGCCCTCTCGCCAGCGCTGAGAAGCTTCGCCTCCAGATTCTACTGGATTTAGGTAAGAGGGTTGGGGTTGTGGTTACGGATAGTAGGCTTATGCCGACGAGAATAGGCGCTATAGGGATAGCTTTGGCTGCTACTGGATTCGAGGCTGTTGGTGATGAAAGAGGTAAACCTGATCTCTTCGGAAATATTATGAGGGTTACAAAACGGGCCATTGCTGACGATATAAGCGCTGCTGCTAACCTACTGATGGGTGAAACCAGCGAAAGCACACCTATGGTTATCGTTAGAAACAGTGGCTTGACTATAATCGACAAACCCGTCAAGCCAGAAGATCTCGCAATCGAAGACGATAAATGCATATTCATCAGAGGGTTATCAGCCATGAAACAACAGTTTATATCCAACTTTTAAGGTAACCACTATGATTCTATTTGGTTATCGAAATAGTATGTAGCGTATGCGGAGCACGCTTATACTCAGGTTTTGAATTAAAGTCTAGTAAAGAAATCTTGAAGGAAAAAGATGGGAAATTTAGATGCAAAGACTGCGGCACAACTCTCTCAATACACAACTTCACCTTAGAGATCCTCAAAGCGCTCTAGAGATGAGCTACTCTTTCCTTTTGCTCAAAGCGCGCCTAGCCTTCCATAGGTCGCCTACCTTAAAGCTAAAGTAGAGTGAGAAGACAGCATTCAACAGAGAAAGGAGGAGGAAAATCAGCCCTACATTGAAAAGACCTACATAGATTAAGTAAAAAGGTGTA
>CALJAQ010000003.1 GCA_938029515.1 uncultured Nitrososphaerales archaeon | reverse complement strand
AAACCTCTTAACAAGTAGAAACAGGATTAGAGCGGTAAATGCACCGAGATACACGGGTAAAATCACTAGAAAGTCGTAGAGACTTATCGATATGTTGAAAACTTCAGCCGCTATAAGGTAAAGGATTGCGCCTGCGAAGTGAAGCCCAACTTGAGAGCTGGAGGCAACATCTCTACCCTCAGGAAACCAGGTGCTGTAATCTCTCCACGTAAAATAGTCTGAGAAAACAGCCAACCCTTTATCCTTAAACCCTTCTACTAGGCGGTTAGTAGCATAGTAGTCGAAGAACGGGTCATATTCGTGAAGGTAGTATCCATACTTCGCAGGGTATATTCTTAAGTAGATTCCAACTGAGAAGATCGCTACTAACGCTAAGATGGTGAGAATGGTTCTTGAACTCACGGTCGGTCTACGGATAGACCTTAAGGCTTCTTTAAGCATAGATATCCAGTCTGTCAAACGCCACGCCTAACCCTACAGTAAATAGTAATGGTTTTATAACTTTATGCAACACACCTTATAACTTGACTCTCGTTGTAATCCACTATGACCTTATAGTATCCTTCAAGCTCTTCATTAAGCTGCGAATCACCTGTATCAACTCTTAGGGTGTCTAATGTAGCTCTCTTTCCCCTAGTCGCCACCACTATTATCCCGCTTCTACCCACCTGCCTTATAACATCAGGGCTTATCTGCTGATTTCCACGCCCAAAGATGAAGCCTTGGCGCCCTATCGGTGAAACGATTATCTTTGCTTTCTTACCTCTTATAGCTTCAAGAATCTGCGCCTCATTAGCATCTTTAACAATAACCTTATCCTTCTTTATCACATCAACTCCAAGTAGAGTTTTAGGGAGGTTAAGCAGATCAGCTATAGCCTTAGTAGTTGTCCCAGACCCAAGTATGTAGATTTCATCATCGACCATATCCCTAACAACCCTCCTAGCTATCGCCCGCTGATTCTCAACCTCATCTTCAACAACCATAGTAGGCATCTTAGACGGCTGCACGAGTATAGGGTCTGATAACGTGAGAAGATAGCCATAGAGTTTAATTGAGAGCACACCACGCCTATACTCTTCCTCATCCACATCAAGAACTTCACCTAACCTCATCGCCACCCTCCTACCCAAGTATTCAGAAACTAATTTCGCAGCGCCCTTTGCTGTCGATGCAAAGACTGCTGAATACAGTTTAACCCCTGATGGCACGCCTATCACAGGCACCCCTTCTTCAACAGCGTCTAGAACATCTCTTGCTGTTCCATCTCCTCCTACAAAAACTATCACCTCAACCCCTTCCTTGATGCAATCCTTCACTGCCTTCTTGGTATCCTCTGCCGTAGTAGGTTGCTTCACCGAGCCTATAATCTTGAAGTTAAAACCCGAATCCTTAACCTCCCCCTCACCCATCCCATCAGGGTAGCAAACTATCTGTATATTACGCTCCAGTCTACTAAGCTCTTGCAGGAACTCCTTAGCCCTTTGAGGCGCCACTGGTTTTGCACCCAGACCTAAAGCTCTTCTCACTATTTCTTCTCCATCAGACCCTTTTAAACCAACTCTGCCACCTATGCCAGCTATCGGGTTAACTATGAACCCTATCTTACTCTCTTTTAGACTCATTTCCCTCTTTTCTGCTTAACTCGTCCAAGTAAGCAGCATAGGCTGACGCGGTGTATAGGTTCTTAACCTCCTCTAGGTTCGACGGCTCCATCTCCACCATCCAGCCATCACCATAAGGAGACAGCGCAATCAACTCTGGTGTAGTATTCAACTTCTCATTAACCTTCACTACTACGCCTGATAAGGGTGCGTAGATGTCTGAAACAGCTTTAACAGACTCTACTGACCCTAATACCTCACCGCTCTTAATCAAGGTGCCAACTTCAGGCAGCGAAACATAGACTATATCTCGAAGCATCTTCACAGCGTAGTCAGTTATCCCCACTATAGCCTTCTTACCGTCAGCAATCTTGACCCATTCATGCTCTTTTGTGTAGAAAAGCCCTTCAAGAACCTTAAACTCCTCTGACATCGAGACCATCATCCGTATGCTAACTAATCCAACCTCTTCAAAAGAGTACCTAATATCTTAACCCTCCCTCCAGTATTTTGAGCTATAGGAGCCCCACAACCATTACATTTTACGAGCATAGTCGCATTCGAAAAGACTACCTGCTCATTACTACAATTAGAGCACTGGATCAGAAGGAAGCTGCTTCTAGGCTTAGGAAGCATCAACCTCTCTCTCTTAACCATATTACTACACCTAAGCTACAATCTCAAGTTTCCTTAATCTGATGCCCTCCTTCATAGTCTGTCGACCACATTCCTTGCATTTGATCTTCAACGTTTGCTTCTTTGTAGTCTTAGCTGTTCTCTTAAGCTCAGGGAACTTCTGCCCACCATAGCCCTTCTTATCCTCAGCGTGTCTTCTCGCACCAAGAGATGTGCTTCTTTCCTTCCCCTTCTTATATAGCGAAACAGCGTGAATAGTATACTTACCACACTTTCTGCAGTACGTCTTGACTTCTTTTGGAGCCTTCACCTAAAGAGCACCTTCAACACCATTTTATCTCTAACTATATAAACAGTTACCTCCTGAATCATCCGAAGACCCCTCGTCCATAAACCTCAAATCCAGACAGCCAAGGCATAGCAGCTCAAAGAGTATAGATGGATAAGAGGCAAATAAACACCAACAAGCTCAACCGAAAAGAGCGTTAGGCTTATCTAACACTTGGTATATGTGCGCCTGCTTAGTTGTTTCTCTATAAAGTAGGGGTGCGCCAAGGCAGCCTTCTAAGTAGCCTCTTAAAAACTCAGGGTCTGCTATCGCAGCTCTCTCTACGCTAATGACATACCCGTCTTGATACTTAAGAGTGAACTTCCCCCACGCACTATTACTGTTTAACGCAGCGACAACCTTTCTCCAGTTTCGCCTCCTATGTGGTTCAAATTCAGCTCGAAGCACGTCTGCGGCTTGCTCACCCACATATCTGCCAACTTCATACGGCGGCTTCTTAAGGTTAGCTATAAGCGTGTTTAACGTATCCATCCTAACCAAACATATCCTCACACGCTTGCCTGAGAGTAATATTAAGCCCCGCTGCTTGATAAAACCTTTTGTAAAGTCAGGTTGGTGTAAGAAAGATTCTGCATTTGCTGTAATCGGTTTGTCCACTCTAGCTCTGCCGACGAGCTTCTCCAACTCCCTTACACAAAGCCCTTCCTCCACGGTTAACTTTACGAGGTAAAAGCGCTCATCAAGATCCTTAACCTTTGCAAGTATGCGTGCATGGTGTTCTGGTAACCTATCCAAGATACTCTTAACCTCTGGGTGCTCCGCAGACATTGTTGGTGGGAAGAGATTGAGCATAGAGACATGATTGGTTACCCACTGCCTAGATTTACCAATCATAGAAGCTATCTCTTCATAGGTTTTGCCATATTTAGTGTGTATGTGCTCTATAATCTTAGCCTTCTCGTAGTCCGATAGATCTTCACGTTGCACGTTCTCCGTTAAAGCAATCTTAACGGCGTCTTCGTCGCTAAGGCTTCTTACCTCAGCCTTTAAACTACTCCAGCCAAGCTTCTTTGCAGCCTGATACCTCCTGTAGCCGTAGACCAGCTGGAAACTCCCTTCCTTCTGCGGATGTGGTCTAACGAGCACAGGACTCAGCTGACCTACCTCATTAAATGATTTTGCAAGCTCCCCTATACCGATCTCTGAACCTCTCAGCTCAAATAGGTCAGGCTCTATTAGGTTGATTTCTAAGCTCGGTTCACCCATCAGATTTGTTAAACTATTGCTTACTGATATATCTTTCACGTTTTAAGCCGGCGCTGACACCTGGGTGTCAGCAAAGCAGAAATAAGTGAAGCCCTTTTCCAAGCACTATATGACTTATGGCTACGCTGGTAAGATCCTCTGGGTTGACTTAAGCTTAAAGAAGGTTAGATTAAGCGAATTAGATGACGAGCTTGCCCGCAAATATTTTGGCGGCACAGGTATAGGTACGAAGATCCTTTACGACTTCACAACACCTAAAACAGATCCGCTAGGTCCAGAGAACCACCTAATCTTTATGACGGGGCCCTTTACAGGCACCAAGGTGCCTTTATCAGGTAGGCATCATGTTGTAGCCCGCTCTCCTTTGACTAACATCTACGGTGAAAGCGATGTAGGGGGTGAGTGGGGTGCTCAGCTCAAGAAGGCGGGCTACGACGGCTTAGTTGTTTTTAACACTTCAGATAAACCAGTATACCTTTGGGTGAGCGATGGTGTAGTAGAGTTTAGGGATGCATCACATTTATGGGGGTTAGACACATATGAATGTGATGAAGCGGTTAGGCGGGAGACCGATACCAGGGCATCAGTCTCGTGTATAGGTCCTGCTGGAGAGAGGCTTGCTAGAATCTCTGCGATAATGAGTGAAGGTAAGGACGGCAGGACTGCAGGCAGATGTGGGCTAGGGGCTGTTATGGGTAGCAAGAAGCTTAAAGCTATAGCGGTTAGAGGAGATAAACCCCTCCCTATAGCAGACTACGATGATCTAGATAAGTCGATCAAGGAGCTTGGTCCAATCCTTGTAAAGAGAGGCAGCAGATTCAGAGACTATGGAACTAGTGGAGGGATGCCTGTTATAGAGCAGTTAGGTGACCTACCAATAAAGAACTGGGTACTAGGCTCATTCACAAAGGGTGCAGAAGAGCTCTCTGGCCAGAGGATGGCTGAAACAGTCCTTTCAGGCAGATACTACTGCTACAGCTGCATACTAGGCTGTGGAAGAACAGTTAAGATAGAGGAAGGGGCATACGCTCCAGTAGAGGGTGGTGGACCTGAGTATGAATCTGCTGCTATGCTAGGCGCGAATCTACTTGTAGACGACTTAAAAGCTGTTTGTAAGGCTAATGAGCTCTGCAACAGATACGGGCTTGACGCGATTTCAATAGGTGCGGTGATAGCCTTCGCGATAGAGGCGTATGAGAGGGGGTTGATAAGCAAGGCTGAAGCCGGTCTGGAGCTGCGGTGGGGCGATCCTAACGTCGTCATTGATATGGTTCACAAGATAGGTAGGCGAGAGGGTTTAGGCTGGATGCTCGGGGAGGGTGTGAAGCGTGCTGGGGAGAGTTTAGGCGGATTGGCTTTAGAATTCGCTCTACATGTGAAGGGGTTGGAGCTGCCTGCACATGATCCGAGGGCGCATAATAGTGTGGGTTTAGGTTACGCTACATCAAGCAGAGGCGCTTGCCACAACCAAGCCTGCTCACACATCTTCGAGCGTATATGTGTTCTCCCCGAGTTGGGCTACCCAGAGGTTCAGGATAGGTTTGCGGTTAAGGGTAATGGTGTGTTCGTAGCTAAGCTGCAAGATTATATGGCCTTGTTTGACTCACTGAAGCTCTGTAAGTTCCTTGTTGTAGGAAATGTGCAGCCAAGTCATATTAGAAGGTGGTTAAAGGATGTGACAGGATGGGATCTAAGCCTCGAGGAGTTGATGAAGGTGGGTGAAAGAATAACCAATCTGAAGAGGCTTTATAACGTTAGAATAGGCTTAAGCAGGTTACACGACACACTACCGCTAAGAATCCTTACACTCAAGAAGGGTGGAGGCGCTGGGCAGAACCTACCCCCGCTTAATGAAATGCTGAGTGAGTATTATGAGTATAGAGGGTGGAGTGAATTCGGGATACCGACATACAGCAAGCTTAGGGAGCTAGGTTTAGAGGAGGAGGGTAAGAAGGCTGGTATTTATAGGGAAGAAGGTTAGGGCAGCTGTCCTAACAGAGTTCAACAAACCCCTTACCATACAGGAGTTCCCTTTACCAACACCTGAAGCAGGGGCATTAATAGCGCAGGTTTCTCTGGCAACATTCTGCGGCACCGATGTGCACATATGGAGAGGCGAGCTGAAGGGCTCGGTTAAACCAATGATACTCGGCCACGAAGCGGTTGGAAGAATATATGAATTAGGTGTGGATGTGAAGAAGGATTCTGCGGGTAACCCAGTGGAGGTGGGTGATAGAATAATCTGGGATAGAATATTAACCTGCGGCAGATGTTATCAATGTGTGGCTAGAGGTAATAGCTTTGCTTGTGAAAACCGCTTAACTTATGGTATGAGGGTTGGCTGCTCTGAGCCGCCGTATTTAAACGGCTTCTTCGCAGAATACGTGTATGTAAGGCCGAGAGTGGCTTTCTTTAAGGTTCCTGAAGATTTAGATGACAAGGTTATTTCACCTTTGAGCTGTGCATTCGGTGCTGTGCTGAATGGTTTTGAAAAACTGCATATGAAACCAGGCGTCAAGGTGGCCATTCAGGGAGCTGGGCCGCTTGGCCTCTACGCGATAGCTGTTGCTAGAGAGATGGGTGCTGCAAAGGTCGTTTCAATTGACGTCGTTGATTCGAGGCTTAGACTCGCCGAAGAATTCGGCGCAGACTACACGATAGACGCCTCTAACTATTCTTCTGCAGAGGAGAGGGTAAGGAGGGTACTTGATCTTACAGGAGGGCATGGTGTAGATCACGTCGTAGAAGTTACAGGCTCTCTTGAGGTTATAAGAGAGGGTTTAGAAATGCTTGACAGCGGTGGCTCGTATCTTGTAATAGGGGCTGGATACGCTGGTTTCGCAAACATAGCCCCTTTAACCCTAATATTAAAGCAGCTGAGGATAGTGGGTTCTTTAGGTCATGAACCTAGGCATATTGAAGAGGGGCTGCGCTTCCTAGAATCCAGAGTTGACAGATATCCATTTAAGAAGATCGTC
>CALJAQ010000002.1 GCA_938029515.1 uncultured Nitrososphaerales archaeon | reverse complement strand
GGGGTAGAGGCTTGCCGACTGAGCCTACTCTACAAGCCCCACTTCTATTGAAGATGGTTATCGCAGCCGTTTCTGTCATACCAAACCCTTCGAGAACCTTGACGCCGAACCTATCTTCGAAGGCCTCCCAATCCTGCTTCTTCGCCCCCCCTGTCATAACGACCCTAACTCTATGCGCTCTATCACGCTCTAACTCAGGCTGCTTGAGTAGGATGTTGATCATAGAGCTTATCAGAAATACTATAGTTGCATCATGTTGTCGAACCTGATCCCAGAACTTTGACGCGCTGAACCAAGGCTCGAAGGCGCCTTGCAGATCGTGTATTAAGGCTGGAAGGACGACTTGCAGCTGACCACTTGTGTGGAAGAATGGGGCTGTGCTGAAGAAGACATCCCCTTCTCTCGCTTCTGCTGTCTCAGCGTTCGCTAACGCGGTGTTTATGTAAGCGTAGTGTGGTAGAACAACGCCTTTAGGTGGACCTGTTGTACCTGAGGTGTAGATGATCATGGCCGGGTCATAGTAGTTTGGGCCTGATCCTCCTCTTACTTCTTCGGCTGTGTAAAGTTCGTTGAACGGTGTGAATCCAGCAGGGGCTTTAGTAGGGTCATCCCGATCTAAGATGTAGTGATGTTTAACGTGCTGCAGCCTGCTCTTAACTGCTTGGTAGGGCTCTAGGAAACTCTTTTCGATTATGCAGAGCTTGCTTTCAGAGTCGTTAAGCTGGTAGGCCAATAGGTCGCCTTTTAGCGAGATGTTCAGCGGCACCAGGACTGCACCAATCTTCATGGCTGCGAACCAGCAGTATACGAATTCAAAGGAGTTGATCATCATTAAAGCAACTTTATCTCCTTCTGAGACCCCTAGATCCTTCATTTTACCGGCTATCCTGGCTGCTGATGATTCGAGTGCGTCGTATGCGATCTTTTGTTCACCAGACTTTAACGCAACTTTGCCCACGTTTTTTACAGCTTTCTTTTCGATTAATGTCTTGAGGTCTTTTATGGATTCACTCACATCATACATCTAAACCACCTTCTCCTATAGCTTCAATTGCTACCGCTCATAGAGCCAGCAGGCTGCTTTATGATTCTTACCGTATTCCTTAAAGGGAGGCTCCTCTTCGCTGCAGATTTGTTTAGCGTAGGGGCATCTGGGCTGAAATCTGCATCCTTTCACTACGCTATATAGGCTTGAGGCCTCACCTTTCAGTAGCTGCGGCTCCCAAGGTGTATCTATATCCGGTATTGATGCGAATAAGGCTGCTGTGTAGGGGTGTAGTGGGTTCGCAAAGAGTTCATCTGTAGCTGCTTCTTCAACGACTTTGCCTAGGTACATCACTGCAATCCTCTGGCTTATCGTCCTCACAACACTAAGATCGTGTGATATAAAGAGGTAAGACAACTTGAGCTCCTCCTGAAGCTTCTTCAGTAGCCTCAAGATCTGAGCTTGAATAGAGACATCGACTGATGAAGTAACTTCATCCGCTACAACGAGCTCAGGCCTCAACGCTATCGCCCTAGCTAAAGCGGCTCTCTGCCTTTCGCCACCGCTCAGCTGATGCGGATACCTTTCAGCGTAATCCTTAGGTAGCCCTACGTTATCAAGCGCTTCGTAGACAAGCTTCATGCTATCATCGAAGCCGTGCAGATCTAATGGTCTCTTTATTATATCCTTGATCTTCTGCCTAGGGTTCAGCGAGGAATATGGGTTCTGAAAGACGATCTGCATAAACCTACGATACTTCTTTAGCTCATCGCCTTTCAGATGCGTAATATCATCGTATTTGAATATTATCCTACCGCCATCTGGCTCATATAGACGTATCATGGTTCTGCCGAGTGTGCTCTTGCCGCATCCGCTTTCCCCAACAACGCCTACAGTTTCGTTTCTGTTGACCGTTAGGTCCACGCTGTCAACCGCTTTGAGTATCTTCTTTCTTCTGAAGAACAGATCGGCTATTCTCCCAGTAGATTCGATAAAATACTTCTGTAAGCTCCGTGCTTCTATGATTGCTGCCAACTAATCTTCCCCTCTGGTATACGTGTGACTCTACGCCCAACTTTCGGCACGGCTTCAAGTAATGTAAGTGTATAGGGGTGCTCAGGTGCTCTAAAAAGTTCTTGTGTATGCTTCATTTCAACGATCCTCCCCGTCTTCATCACAGCTATTCTGTCGCAGATGTTTGAAGCTAAGGCTAGATTATGTGTTATGAAGATGATTGAAGTGTTATGCTTCTCTTTCATACGCTTCATTAAGTTTACAACCAGAGCTTGTGTAATTACATCAAGAGCTGTTGTAGGCTCATCTGCTATCACCAGAGCTGGGCTGCAGGAGAAAGCTACCGCTATCATAACTCTCTGACACATCCCTCCGCTGAGCTGATGTGGAAACTTTCTGAGAACGAGCTCTGGACTCGGTATACCGACTTCTCGAAGCATCTTTACGCTATACTCTACAGCTTCACCACCCCTCATCCCTAAATGGATCTTAAGCATGTCTACCATCTGATCTTTTATTCTGAAAGCTGGGTTGAGTGAAGACAGCGGATCCTGCTGGACAGCGGTTATCTCTTTCCCCCTAATCTTCCTCATCTCTTCTTCCTTAAGTGAAAGAAGATCCACATCTTTGAAGAATATCCGCCCGCTTACTATCATACCATTAGGCGGCAATAAACGTAAGATCGATCTACCTGTTATAGATTTACCAGCGCCAGATTCACCTACTAAACCCAGTATCTCCGCCTCTTTAACAGAGAAGCTAACGTCATCAACCGCGTTAACACTCTGCCCCTGAAATCTTATCTTAAGTCCTTCAACAGAAAGTAGTTCTGCCAAATCTACCTACCTGGTCAAAGTAAGCCTTGGGTCCAGCTTCTCCCTTAACCCATCCCCGAGAAGATTCAACCCAAGAATGACTATGATAGTCGCTATAAGGGGGATAAGCATACCCCAAGGGCTTACCCTGAAATAGGATAAACCATCGGCTATCATAGAGCCCCAAGAAGGGGTGTCGGCTTTTACACCTAGCCCAGCGTAGCTCAGAAGCACCTCTACAGTTATCGCTACACTCATCTCAAGCGAAGCTAAGATAGAGATCAAAGGGATAACATTAGGAAACACCTCATGCCTCATTATTTGAAGAGAGGAGAAGCCTATGGATCTAGCAGCCAAGATAAAATCCTTCTCCCTAATATTCAACACCTCAGACCTTATAACCCGAGTAAACCTAGTCCAATCAACCACCACAATAGCGAGTATGACATTATTCAAGCCGGTGCCAAGAATAGAGATTAATGTTATTGCTAAGAGGATGGGTGGAAAAGACATCCAGATGTCTACAGCACGCATAACCGCTTCATCAAACTTACCACGAAGATAGCCTGACGCTATGCCCAGAGGCACGCCAATAGCAGCGGTGAGAGCAGTTGCTGCAACAGCAACATACAACGCCACCGAAGAACCGTAGAGGAACCTACTGAAAACATCCCTACCCAAACTATCGGTTCCAAATATATGTGAAGATAGCCCTCCGCTGATCCAGAAGGGTGGAAGATAAGCTTTACCTAAAATCTGCTCATTTGGGTCAAAAGGCGCCAACCAAGGCGCAAACCCACCGCTTACAACAAGTATTAGGAGTATTACGATCCCAAACAGAATCTTCCTACTTGAAACAACCAGATTTACTGCGATTTTCACAGCTGTTAGCCGTTCATCCAACCGCTCCAAACCAAGCATTTACACCACCTACTTAAACTCAACCTTCGGATTAACCAACGTATATATTACATCAACCACAAGATTAGTTACAACCACAATGACCGCGTAAAACATTATAATCCCCTGAAGAAGAGAAAGATCCTGATACTGCACCGCGCTGAAGACAAGGTTCCCCAACCCAGGCCAACCATATATCTTCTCCACCAATATACTCCCTCCAAGTAAGAAAGTGAACTGTATGCCGACGATTGTTATAACTGGCATAAGCGCG
>CALJAQ010000001.1 GCA_938029515.1 uncultured Nitrososphaerales archaeon | reverse complement strand
TATAATGAAGCTAGAAAGGTTGCTGCATTAAGACATGTTGGGATAAGCAAATTTAAGATTGTCAAAGGGGTGCCTATAACGGCTTCGGCTGCAAGCATTATAGAAGCGGTTTCTGGAGAAGAAGCAGCAAACAAGGGTGCTAAAGAAGAGGGGGAAGTTGAACCAGCGCAAGACTAGCCTCGCTTACCCGCAGCCACAATCTTAACCACCTGACCGTCTTCTAACACGTGATCAGCCCCTAACCTCACCCCTGTAACAGCATCGACTGCGTAGAGGAAGGTATCACCAAGATCTGTGTGTATAATATAAGCCAGATCCTTAGCTGTAGTTCCCTTCTTCACAACCTTAGCGTCGGGCAAGACGTTCCCTCTCTTATCAGATAACTTGGACTCATCTTCCACTGGGTAGACGACGATGCTGTTTAAGAGTTCAAAGTAGGCTGCGTTGATCGCCTGCTGGACTCCTGTAGAACCCCATTTAGCCAAGACCTTGCTCTCTACGTAGTCTAATACCCTCTTCTGCTCCACTGTAAGGTTTGCAGACGGTCTGATCTTAAATCCCTTATCCCCTGGGATATAATCGATGAGCCCCTTCTCAGCAGCTCTTCTTAGAATGAGCTCCGCTTCTGAAGCGCAGGGTATGACGATTCTACCACATTCTTTAAGCTTGGCTATATTCTTTTCTGCTATAGGTAAGTCGCATTTATTTGCTGCTATGAGGGTTGGCTTAGACCTTCTCCTTAAATAGTCTATGAATCGGTATATCTGCTCTTCAGACCATAGGGTTGGTTTCCCAGCGTTTAATTCAAGATTTACAATAGCCTCCTGTATTATCTGCTCTCCTACAGCTAAACCGCTTAACCTCTGCGCTAGCATAGATGTAAGCTTTCCTGCACCAGCTTCAACCGTTCTAGCCACTCTCTGCCAATCCTTCAAGACTATCTGCTTAAGCCAAAGGTTAAACTCTTCTTCAACAAACTCCACATCTTTGATGGGGTCGTGGCTTCCTGCCTCACAGACTCTACCCTCTTCATCCGTAGAACCTGAAGCATCCACCACATGTATCAACGCATCCGCTTGCCTAAGATCGTCAAGGAACTTATTCCCTAAACCTCGACCTTGAGCTGCCCCAGGTACTAGTCCAGCTACATCCACCAGCTTGACCGGTATTAGCCTAACCCCATTCACGCAGACCGAGTTTACTGGGTTGTCTTTTACATCGAGCCTTCTGCATACGCAGTCTCTCCTTAAGTATGCTACGCCATAGTTCGGCTGTATCGTTGTGAATGGGTAGTTAGCCATAGGCACGTTCATTAGAGTTGCTGCGTTGAAGAAGGTTGATTTACCTGTGTTAGGTTTGCCGATTATACCTACGAGCATCACGATTTTAAAGTAGGGTGGAATATAAAAGAATAAAAGCTTGTTAGGTAGATGAACCTTTGTGATGCGGGTTGAAGGTGCTGGTTTGTGACCCTGTATCAAGTAAGTGTATAGACATTCTGAAGGCTGCCGGTCTTGAGGTAACATATCAGCCGAAGATATCCGCTGAGGAGTTGCTTCAGCAGATACCTGAATACGATGCTGTTGTTGTTAGAAGTAGGACGAAGATTACCTCATCGGTCATAGAGGCTGGTAAGAAGTTGCGTGTGATAGGTCGAGCAGGGGTAGGCTTGGATAATATTGATGTAGAGGCTGCTGCCAAAAGGGGCATTACGGTACTTAATACACCTGAATCATCAACCGAGGCTGTAGCGGAGCTGGTGCTTGGGTTGATGCTAAGCCTCGCTAGAAAGATTCCTCTTGGAGACAGGGGGTTAAAAGAGGGGCGTTGGCTGAAAGGTGAAATGATGGGGTTTGAGTTAAAGGGTAAAACGTTGGGTATAGTTGGCTTAGGTAGGATAGGGAGTAGGGTTGGGGCGTTAGCGAAAGCCTTCGGTATGAAGATACTTGTATATGATGTGATTCAACTCCCAGAGCAGCTCATAAAATCTCTTGAGGCGCAAGTAGTGGATCTGGATACATTACTCTCTAATTCAGACTTTGTTACCCTCCACGTTCCTCTGACCCCTGAAACTAAGCATATGATGAACCGCGAAAGGTTTGCGAGGATGAAGAAGGGCGCTTATCTTGTGAATGCTTCAAGAGGAGAGGTTGTCGACGAAGAAGCCCTTTATTCAGCACTTAAGGAAGGGTGGTTAGCCGGCGCAGCGCTAGACGTGTTTGAGCACGAACCCCCAACTTCTGAGGCTGTTAAGTTGCCTAACGTTGTTTGCACACCACATATAGGTGCGCAGACGGTTGAAGCGCAAGACGCTGCGGGTGAGCTTTTAGCTGAGAAGGTCATTAAAGCTTTGGGTGTGAGATAAGTTTAAGTGTGTATAGTTGAGCCAGTCGTATGAGCGCTGATGTATAGGCATTTGGCTGAAACTTGGCAGAAGATTTACAAGGAGAAGGCTGGAGATTTAACGCAGCGTGCTATAGGGTGGAGAAAGGAGCAGGCCATCGTTAGGCTAGAGAAGCCTACAAAACTGCATAGAGCGAGAAGCCTAGGGTACAAAGCTAAGCAAGGCTTCATTGTTGTTAGGGTCAGAGTAGGTCGTGGTGGAAGGGTTCGTATACGCCCTAGAGCAGGTAGGAGACCAAAGCATCTAGGTGTAGTGAAGATTAAGCGTGCAATAAGCAGCCAGAAGATAGCTGAAAATAGAGCGGCTAGGAAGTATCCAAACCTTAAGGTGCTCGGCTCATACTTACTATATGAGGATGGGAAGCATCGGTGGTATGAGGTTATAATGGTTGACCCAGCTCATCCTGTTGTGAAGAGCGACGTTAACTTAAGGAGGGCGTTAGGCTAGAAGCCTGCCTTAACAAGGTCAGTAGGCTTAATTATCTCTCTTAAAAGAGAGGTTATGTAACATCCTTTACTTAACGTAGTGTCGATAGACAGCGTATCTCCATCAAGATCGATGTTAAATGTTCCCAAGGGGATAGTTGCTGGCCTTAACCCGCCTTCTACGCTCAACTCAGGTATCTCGTCGATGTAGAAGCTTCTTGGCACCACTTCTTCATCTAAAAGAGTGTTAGAAAGGTATCTTCCGAGTCTGCCAAATCGATCTTCTCTGAAGCTGTAGCCTGCAAGCGGGCATAAAAGTTTCTTCGATTTATCTGAAATCCTGCTCTCAGCTCTCTTAACTCCACCTATCTTCAACCCTACAGGCTCCACATATAGATCTGAAGGTTGAATCGAGGATAAATCTGCACCATCTTCGATGGCTGCGCTTATAGTCTTATTGAAGAGATAGGATTGGTAAGCGTTTAGAAAGAGTCTACTTATACGAAGGGGTAATGCCCTAATCGCCTTAATATAATCCTTAGGATACCTCTTCAGGCTTCTTAAAACACACCTCTCCAGATCCATTAAAGGTGGGAGATTCTTGATATCCACGGTGATAGGTTCTTCTTTTAACATCCTCCTTATCTGTCGTACTTCTAGAGACTCTTCTTCAGTGGTGTATGAGAGGAGCAACTCAACCGCTTCATCGAACCTCCTTTTGACCAAGGCTCTGCCTATGAGGTGTGTAACTGGCCTTCTTGAGCCGAAGCGTTGGTATCCGAAGAAGTTAGGCACACCCTGATTCCTTATGGCATCTAAGATCTTATCTAAATTCTCCACCTTAACAACCTCTCTAACCTTAATCTTAAACCTATTTCCTATGAGGTGGTTGCGGTTAAGCGAATAGGTTAGGTAGCCTATCTTCTTTAGTGTAATCCTATCTGATACCTTCTCTGAAATACGCTTTGATGATGTAGGTATGTTTATGTATTGTGTTGTAAGGGCTTTAGCATCTTTTATGCCAAGATAACTGACCCTAACACCAAACTTTCTTTCGATGATTTTAGCTGCGTGTATAGTATCTAACCCCTCTTTTATTAGACTATAGAGGGTAAATGAATTCAGCTTCAAAGGTTGATTAGAAATATGTCTGAAGACAGTGTCATCTAAGATTTCTTCAACAATAAAATCCTTTAACTTGACACGCAGCCTACCCCCTACCCCCTCATACGGGGTT